>NZ_DGTE01000010.1:0-8046 GCF_002393675.1 Streptococcus sp. UBA4344 | reverse complement strand
AGCAAATATCGAAAAGTTTATGATAGTCAAGGTCAACGAATGAGTGGTCCATATATCATCACCTTTTCAAATCCTAATGAGCTTCCTGATATTTTAGCTAATCAAAAGATTGCTGATACGATTCAAGTGCTTCACAAAGATTCAAAAAGTTATCGTGTTTATTCTATAATGAACGATGAAAAATTGAAAAAACTAATTACTGATGAGTTAGGCTTACAAGAAAATCAAGTTTCTGTGAATTATACAAAATTATTTATTCCAGCATTCTTTTAAGATAGTCAGACTAGTTTTCCCTAGTCTGGCTCTTTTTTTTCTAAAAAACTGAAGATTTACAGCAAATTTCCGTAGTGATTGCAGTTTGGTTACGGAAAAAAATGTACCTAAATGGAATTTTTCCGTATTAGTCGTATATTTTTCCGTATTGCAAAGGAAAAAGAATGCGTTTACATAATGATGGCGTTTTCATATAATATCAGTGTAAACAAAAAACAAAGGAGATTCACATTATGGCTAAGAAAGCTTTAATTATCTGTGCAGGCGGTATGTCATCATCAATGATTGCTAAAAAAACAATGACATTCCTTCAAGACAAAGGCGAAGACATCGAAATGGATGCTGTTGGTGTTCCAGAAGGACAAAAACGTATCGAAGCTGATAAATACGATTTGTATCTTGTTAGCCCACAAACAAAAATGAACTTCAAACAATTAGCAGATGCAGCTGCTAAAACAAACAAACCAATCGTTCAAATTCCACCACAAGCTTACATTCCAATTCCAATGGGAATCGAAAAAATGGCGGCCTTGGTTCAAGAAAACATCTAATGCCTGATGTGATATAATAGTTCTAATGGTACTTGGAGGTGTCCTGTTCTGTGTTAAATAAAAAAGAAAAACAAATTATTCAATATCTTACAAAAGATAAAGAACAATTTGTGACTAGTAAAGAACTAGCAGCGCATTTAGGATGTTCAGATAGAACAATTAGAACTTACTATAAAACACTGGTTGAAAAATTAGATAACTATTCGGGAATTGATTTGATTTCAAAGCAAGGATATGGTTATAAGCTAGACATCAAAGATGATGACGCTTATGCCGATTTCTTGGAAGAAAATCATATCAATGATAACCATTTTAATTATCAAAACATTACAGATATTAACGATCGCTACAATTTTCTGTTAAACAAACTTTTGTTTGAGCAAAATGAAATTTATTTTGATGATTTAGCAGATGAGTTATTTGTTAGTCGATCAACATTATCTAGTGACTTTAAAAAGATTAGAGAAAAGTTTAAACCATATCATTTAAAAATTGAGAGCAAAGCCAATAAGGGTGTTTATGTGATGGGGCAAGAACGTGATAAACGTCGATTCATCATGGACTACTTTATCGATTCTGGTTTCATCAACACCATGCATTCATATGTTGATAATGAATTGCTTAATCAAAAGATTTCTTTTGAAGAGTTAACAATCATTGTCCTTGATGAATGTCGGGAAGGTGGTCTTAAATTATCAGATTTTGTGATTCAAAATTTGGTCATCCATATTGCCTTAGCAATCAGACGTATTACTGAAGGTTTTCAAATCAGTAAGGTGTCAGAAGATGAATTGGTGCTGAGAGGTTTGGCAGAGCGTCAAATTGCAGAAAATATTCTAAAACGTGTTTCAAGTTCAACAGGAATTCATTTCCCGATTGAAGAAATTGATTACATTACGTTACACTTGGTTTCAAAAGGTCACGGGAATGCTTGTCATATTTCTGAAGTATTGCAAGAACAAATGCGACAAGAATTAATTGACAGTATCGACCAAGTTAATCCAACTGTGAAGAATGATTTTCAATTGATTGAAGGACTCCTAGCTCACTTGTCTACGATGTTTATTCGTTTGCAAGGTCGAGTTGAGATGGAAAATCCATTAACATCAGAGATTCGAGCAAAATACAATGACATGTATGAGTTAGCAGAGCACGTGGTTAAGAATATGCCAACCTTCAGCGCTTACACTTTAACACCAAATGAAATCGCCTACATTGCTCTTCACTTTATGGCAGCAAAGGAAAGATATAAGGAGCAACGTAAATACAATGTTCTTGTTATCTGTGCTACTGGTTACGGTAGTGCTCAAATGTTGAAGAGCCGAATTGAAAATGAGCTCGGGAACTTAGTTTCAATTACGGATGTGATTGGTTATTACGAAATCAATGATGAAAAGTTAAAAGGTATTGATTTTATTGTATCTTCGATTGACTTATCAAACTTGATTTTCAATATTCCAGTTTTCACGGTTTCAGTCTTTTTAAATGATGATGAGCTGAAGGATATCAAACAGGGAATTTCTCACTTGAACACCTCTTTAGCAAAAATAGAAGATCGTCAATCAGAACTCAGTGTAAGCGATGTGTTTGACGATTACTTCTCAGAAGATTATTTTTTCCTTCTATCAGATGCGTCAAAAGAAGAAGTACTTCAAATTTTGGCTAATAGCATTTCAGTTAATGAAAACGAGCAGTTTGAAAAACGCTTGTTGGATATGATGAAACAGCGTGAAGCAATGAGTTCAATTGTTTTCGGGAAAAACATCGCTGTTCCTCATCCGCTGAAAGCCGTAGGAAGTAAACATCACTTTGCCGTAGCAATTGTTAAAAACGGAGTGAAATGGGATAAACAATATCCTTCAATTAAAATCGTCTTTTTAATGTCAATGTCAATTCATGATAATGATGGCTTACCAGAGTTGACATCTGCCATTGTAGATTTGGTTGATAATCCAAAACTTCAAGAACGTATGTTAACTTGTCAATCATTTGATGAATTTAAAAAAATATTTTTAACTATTTAAAAAGGAAGTAGGAGTTATATGAATTCAGAAGAATTGCAAGTTGCAGCATTTGAGATTATCTTAAATTCCGGTAACGCACGTTCAATCGTTCACGAGGCATTTGATGCCATGCGCGAAGGTAACTATGCGTTAGCAGAAGAAAAATTGAAAGAATCAAATGACGAATTACTAAAAGCCCACCAATCACAAACACACTTGTTACAAGAATATGCAGGTGGTAAAGAAGTTAATGTTGAAATCATCATGGTTCACGCTCAAGACCACTTGATGACAACAATGACTCTTCGTGAAGTTGGACTTGAAATGTTAGAGTTATACAAAAAAATCGGTTAGTTAGGCAAGAAAGGAGATAGCTATGGCTGCTTTAACAGAAAAGGAGAAAAGAGAATTAGACGCAACTAGACGTGAAAACGGGATAAAAAACATGTACTACACACGTTACTTCCTTATTCGTTACATCGTCGCCTTCTTCTTTTTCATCAATCTGTACTGGATTTTGATGTTCTTATCAGCCAGTCACATCAGTCTAGTTATTATTCCTGTTCTTATGGCTGTCTTTGGTGCCATTTGTATGTGGGAACAATCACGAATGTATTCAAGGGAACAAAAACCAGCGATTAAAACGCAATTTTATTTCCAAACGATCATTGCTTTAAATATCATTTTAATTATTGCCACTTTATTTAAGCAATATCACTATTTTTATCCATTCTTATCTGAGAATGGTACGACTCAACTTATCCTAATCGTGATGCTTTTACTTGGGATTATAATTTCATCATGGATGTTAGTTAAAATTGGTCGTATCAACCGTAACTCAGATAAACAATATTATCGCATTCAAAAATATTTGGCATCAATCAATTAGTTAACAACAAACATTCAACAGTTTTTAGGAGGAGAAGAAAATGTTTGAATTTTTAGAAAAGTACTTAATGGGGCCGATGGCTAAAGTTTCTGCTTGGCGTCCTGTTCGTGCCATTGTTGCCGCTGGTATGGCCAGTATTCCGTTTACTATCGTCGGATCTATGTTCCTTGTCTTGAGCATTATCCCACAAGCCTTTCCAATTCCTGCCTTAACATCAATTTGGGCAAACTCAGTTGATAAGATTGCACCACTTTACTTGCAAGCTTACAACTGTACAATGGGTATCTTGTCACTATACTTTGCCATTGTTATTGGTTATGAATACACTAAAATTTTCGCTGATGAAGAAGAACTTGATGTAGATCCAGTTTACGGTGCTCTACTTTCAGTATTTGCTTTCTTCTTGACAATTCCAGAGTTGCTTGTTAAAAATGGTTCATTTGACTATTTGAACGTTAAAGGTGCTACAATCAATGGTTGGACTGTTGGTGGTAACAGCTTGGCTCGTTTGTCAACTTCAGGTATGTTTACAGCTATCTTGATGGCTATCCTTGCTGTTCAACTTTACCGTGTATGTATCAAACGTCACTGGGTTGTTAAAATGCCAGAAGCAGTTCCTTCAGGGGTTTCTCGCTCATTCTCAGCTTTGATTCCATGTGCTTTCGTAGCTATTGTCGTTCTTGTTATCGATGGTGTGTTCATCGCACTTGGTACTGACATTTACAATGTCGTTGCTATTCCATTTGGTTTCGTTCGTCACATTGCAAACTCTTGGCTTGGTATTGTGGTTATTTACCTTCTTGTTCACGCTTTGTGGATTGTTGGTATCCACGGTGCTAACATCGTTATGGGTCTTGTTAACCCAATCCTTTTGTCAAACATGGCAGAAAACGTTGACGGCGCACACATTGCTTTCGCCGGTGAATTCTCAAACTCATACGTTATCATGGGTGGTTCTGGTGCAATGCTTCTTGCCTGTGTATGGCTTGCAGTAGCAGCTAAATCATCTCAACTTAAAATGCTTGGTCGTGCAGCTATGGGTCCTGCAATCTTCAATATCAATGAACCACTTATCTTTGGTCTTCCAGTTGTATACAACCCAATTCTTGCCCTTCCATTCATCCTTGCACCAATCGTGAGTGCTTCAATCGCATATTGGTCAATCAAACTTGGTTTTGCCGCTGTATCTATCATTCAAACTCCATGGCCAACACCAATCGGTCTTGGTGCCTACATCGGATCAGGTGGTAACATCGGTGCCGTTATTACAGCTCTTGTTTGTGCTGTAGCAGCATTCTTTGTTTGGTTCCCATTCCTTAAAATGTATGATTTGAAACTTCTCAAAGAAGAAGGCGTAGAAGCTTAATAGAATTAAGAGCGGGTATATCCCGTTCTTTTTTGTTTGAAAATGAAAATCTAGAATATATTTTTCGTATCATAGTATCATTTTTTCTGAATATACTTAAAGAATTTTTCAGTAAGCTAGCGTATAATGGGAGACAAGGAGGGTGTTATGACAGTTAAAGTAATTGCAACCGACATGGACGGAACATTTCTAACAGATACAAAGACATATGATAAGGTCTTATTTGAACGACTTTTTGACCATTTTATGGAAGAAGGAATTAAATTTGTTGTTGCTAGCGGTAACCAATATCGCCAAATTATCAAACAATTTCCAAGACACAAACACCAGATGTCATTTGTAGCTGAAAATGGTGGACATATTATTGAAAATGGTAAGACATTGCAGGAAGAATTTGAGACGGTAGAAGCTGTTTCGGCATTGGTAAATTTTATTGAGAAAAAATATCCTGATACTGTAATTAATCTAGCAGGAAAAACATCATCTTATTTACCAGTGACAACGCCGAAAAAGATTAAGGAGTTATTGAGTTATTATCTTCCAGTTTTAAAATATGTTGACAATCTTCATCCAATTCCTGAAGACGATTATTTCAAAGTGACTTTACTAGTTCGTGACGAGTTAACTTTTCAAGTTCGCGATGAAATCAATACACTTTTTGCAGACTATCAATTAACGGCGACCTCTAGCGGTTTTGGTTGTATTGATGTTATTCCCTCACACGTTCATAAAGGAACTGGGCTTGATTTCTTATTAGATCATTGGGGATATGGTCCAGAAAACCTTATGGTATTTGGTGACGGTGGAAATGACATCGAAATGTTAAAATTGGCAAAATATTCTTTTGCCATGGCAAATGCTTCGCAGGAAATCAAAAATGTTGCTCATTACCAAGCACCATCAAATCAAGAAAATGGTGTTTTACAGGTTTTAGCTAACCATTTTTTGAAAGGTTCTGATTTGTGATAAAATAATCACAAAGGAGAAAAAATGACTGATTTTCAAGAATTATATCACCGAGCAGATGTCAAAGAATATCGTAATTATGTGTTAATTGATCAGCAAAATCAATTGTGGGAAAAATTTGATGCTTTAA
The DNA here is from genome assembly GCF_002393675.1 of Streptococcus sp. UBA4344. Classification (NCBI taxonomy): domain Bacteria; kingdom Bacillati; phylum Bacillota; class Bacilli; order Lactobacillales; family Streptococcaceae; genus Streptococcus; species Streptococcus sp. UBA4344. The sequence goes on along the minus strand of NZ_DGTE01000010.1, from coordinate 1,868 downwards.
ATAGCAGTGCTTCTAACCCCAATATCGTTTTTGCTGGGGATTCTATCACGGAATATTTTCCCATTCATGAATTGTTGTCATCAGATTTAACTCTTTATAATCGTGGCGTCCATGGGATTAATAGTCTTCATCTATTGGAACACCTTGATTCTCAAGTACTTGAATTGCTACCAAGCAAAGTTTTTCTATTAATTGGTGTCAATGATTTGAAAAATCGAAGACCAAAAGAAGTTTATCAAACTATCAAAACAATTATTGAGAAAATTCAACAGCAGTTGCCTGAGAGTCAGATTTTCTTATTGTCTGTTTTTCCGATGAATGAATCGCCTGAATTTGTACGCACACCAAGCCTGCGAAATAATGCAAGCATTTCACAACTTAATAAACTATTAGAACAATTGGCTAGTCAGCAAGTTAAATGGCTTGATTTACATGATTTATTGTGTGATGAATCTGGGCAATTAAAACATGACTGGACAATTGATGGACTTCATTTGACTGTTGAAGGATATCGAGTCATTGCAAAAGTGATTCAAACTTATCTATGATGGGATAGTATCACTTTCCAAGACAATAATGGAAGATTGCGCTTTCAAAGAACGATATAATCTTATTGTACTTAATTGAAAGAGGGAAAAGATATGACAAAAGCATTTCCAAAAAATTTCCTTTGGGGTGGGGCAATTGCTGCTAACCAAGCCGAAGGTGCTTATAATGAAGATGGTCGTGGACTTGTTGCGACTGATGTGACAACAGGTGGTAGTGTTGATGCACCGCGTTACATGACTTATATTGATAAAGATGGCAAGCCTGGTAAAGCGCCAGCCATGGGACACAATGGTAAAATTCCTGAAGGCGCCAAATATGCGGTGCTTGACACAGAGCATTATCCAAACCATGTAGCCGTTGATTTCTATCACCGCTACAAAGAGGATATTAAGTTGTTTGCCGAAATGGGTTACTCTGTTTTCCGCTTGTCAATCTCTTGGGCGCGAATTTTTCCAAATGGTGATGACAAAGAGCCTAATCAAGCTGGGCTAGATTTTTACCGTTCTGTTTTTGAAGAATGCCGTAAATATAACATTGAACCATTGGTATCAATTTGGCATTTTGATACACCACTTGCTTTGGAAGAAAATTATGGCGGATGGAAAAATCGTAAACTGATTGATTTTTACGTGCGTTACTGTGAAGTGATTTTCAATGAATATAAAGATTTGGTTAAATATTGGCTAACTTTCAACGAAATTAATAACACAACCATGTTTCTTGATATGTTTGGTTCAAAAGCCAGTGATGCTGACTATCAAGAAGGTTATCAAATTCTTCACCATCAATTTGTAGCATCAGCTAAGGCTGTACAAATTGGGCATGCCATTAACCCTGATTTCATGATTGGAAATATGATTTGTGGCATTACTTTCTATCCTGGAACTTGTGATCCTGCAGATATCTTAGCAAACGAGCACAAGTGGCAGTCTGGCATTTATTATTGCGGTGATGTCCAAGCTAAAGGAAGATATGGTACTTATGCCAAACGTCTTTGGAAAGAGCATAATGTTGAACTTGATATCACTGAAGAAGATCTTGAAGATTTGAAACGTGGTACGGTTGATATGTATACTTTCTCATATTATATGTCAAATAATGTGACTACTCATACTGGTGGTGAACAGGTTTCTGGTAACTTTTCAGCTGGTGCTAAAAATCCTTATTTGACTTACTCAGATTGGGGTTGGGCACACGATCCAACGGGGCTTCAATATTACCTTGAAAAAATTTACGACCGTTATGAAATTCCTTTAATGGTGGTTGAAAATGGTCTTGGTGCTTTTGACACGGTAGAAGAAGATGGTTCTATTCATGAT
>NZ_DGTE01000030.1:0-2676 GCF_002393675.1 Streptococcus sp. UBA4344 | reverse complement strand
TATCATAAACTTTTCGATATTTGCTAGTCAAAAAGTAAACAAGAGCAATGAGAACTAAAAATACGATAATAATAACCCATTTAATGCTCATATTCGTCATCTCCTAAACTACATCATACCAACTGCACCTGAGAGTTGTGCTGGGCGGATATAAACTTGTTCGTCTGACAAGTGATAATCTGCCATCAAAATCTTTTTCAATTCCACATCGTTGAGGTGTGATTGAACACTGCAAGTATCATCTGATGAACCAACAACTCTGATTTTTCCTTTTAGGCCAGCATTGCTTGCCAAATCAGGAAGTTTTGCACCATTTTTCATGACAACTACGTAATCGTAACCAAATGCCTTTGACACCCATAGTTGATTTCTAACATTGTAGATACCAGCCACAACAAAAGCAACAACTAAAACAATTAATAGCACTTTTAACATCATTAATCTCCTTTAACCTAATTGTCTGAAGTATTTTTAACACTTCACCGACATTATAAGACATTCATTCAAAAGAAAACATCATTTCTTAAAACAAAATGTCTAAATCATTAACATAATAATTATTGCACACGTTTGTTAGTTCCTAATGTCCTATTCCTAAAAATTACTCATTCATGCTTACTGAGTATTCTCAACCTGCACTTGAGTTGAATCCAGTCCATAATCTTTCATTAAGGTTGTTTTCAGCTCAGTATCGTTAATCTTTGATTGTACCATGCAGGTGTCTTCCGTTGCCGAAATAATCTTAATCTTTCCTTTGAGATTGTCATTTCTTGTTAAATCTGGTAACTTCAGGCCATGATGCATGGTAATCGTGTAGTGATAACCAAAGCGTTTGGTAACCCCAGTTTTCAACTGGATGACACGCACAATCGCGATAATTAACAATATTCCAAAAATTATTGCTAAAATCGTCACCATAATAGCCTCCTTAGCCCCTTCATTAAGGGATCTTTAAAATTTATACGATAACTATAATCCTTTTTGAAACCCCTGTCAATTATTTTCTGTAAAGTCCTTTTTCAGAAATTAAATAGGAAGAATAACTCACTTCCATTTAAGAAAAAAGCCTCTAAAACATTGATTTATCAACATTTAAAAGACTTTTAAAAATTATTTATAAATTATTTTACAAATAAGGATAATTCCTGCTAAGGCAACTGAAATTGAATTAGCAACGATCAAGGCAGGATCTGAAACAGAAATCCCATGCGCTAACCATAAAGCCATACCAGTTACAGACATAGTATACATGCCAAGTGAAATGGATTCAACATCTTTAGTTTTTAATACCTTAATCATTTGTGGCAAAAAGCCAAAAGTTGTCAAACAAGCCGCAATATATCCAATCATAAAGACCTACTCTCTTTTCTTATAACCATGTAAAAACCTTCATGGGGTAAGAGATTACACCCCCACAAAGGTTTGTTAAATAAATTAATTAACAGTTTTAGACTTCTTCACCGTTAGAAGCGATCACTTTCTTATACCAGTCAAATGACAATTTAGGTGAACGTTTGTATGTTCCATTTCCTTCGTCATCTTTATCAACATAGATAAATCCGTAACGTTTACGCATTTCACCTGTACTTGCTGAAACAAGGTCGATACAACCCCATGGAGTGTAACCCATCAAATCAACACCATCTTCGTCGACAGCTTTAATCATTTCTTTGATGTGCGCACCAAGGTAATCAATACGGTAATCATCATGAACCATACCATCTTCTTCAACTTGGTCGATGGCACCAAAACCATTTTCCACGATGAAAAGTGGCAAATGATACATATCTGTAAACCAGTTCAAGCTGTAACGAAGGCCTTCTGGGTCAATTTGCCAACCCCATTCAGAAGCTTTAACGTATTTGTTTTTAATCAAATCTTCTGTTTCAAGGTAATCAAAGTGTGGGTTGTTTTCACGGTGTGAATCGATAGCAAATGACATGTAGTATGAGAATCCGATGTAGTCAACAGTACCTGTCTTCAAGTCTTCCAAATCTTGTTCAGTCACGTCAACATCGATGCCTTTACGTTCCCAATATTTAAGAATATGGTTTGGATAGAAGCCATGAACGTGTACATCAGTGAAGTAATAACGTTTTTCCATAGCTTTTTGAGCCATCAAAATGTCTTTTGGATTACATGTTGCTGGATAGATTGGACACATCGCAATCATACAACCAATTTGGAAATCAGGATTGATTTCACGGCCAATTTTAACTGCGCGAGCTGATGCTACCAATTCGTAGTGAGCTGCTTGATACATAATAGCTTCGCGATCATCGCCTTCTTTGTAGACAATACCAGAGTTTGTGAATGGTGCAAAATCTTCTTGATAGTTTGCTTGGTTATTGATTTCGTTAAATGTCATCCAATATTTTACTTTGTCTTTGTAACGACGGAAACATGTTTCAGCGAAACGAACAAAGAAATCTACCAATTTACGGTTTGTGAAGCCACCATATTCTTTAACCAAGTGGTATGGCAATTCAAAGTGAGACAATGTGACAACTGGTTCAATACCATGTTTCAAACATTCGTCAAACAAATCGTCATAGAATTGCAATCCTGCTTCATTTGGTTCCAATTCATCCCCATTTGGGAAAATACGTGTCCATGCAATTGATGTACGGAAACATTTGAAGCCCATTTCAGCAAACAATGCAATATCTTCTTTAT
>NZ_DGTE01000042.1:0-4596 GCF_002393675.1 Streptococcus sp. UBA4344 | reverse complement strand
CTCATCACTCTTCATCAGCGTAAGTATTTTTCGTGTCTATTTTCCTCAAATCACACTTTTTATGATGGTTGTGATACATTATTGATAGGAGGTTTATATTTAAAATGGATGAAATGATAATCAATTCTGAAAAGATGTTATTTTGTGACTACTACAAACAATGGATTATGGTTTATAAAGAAGGGGCTATTCGCCCGATTACAATGCAAAAATATTATATGGCTTATCGGTGGCTTGAAAAACTTGTTCCAAAATTACAGATACAACATTTAGACCGTATTTCTTATCAAAAAATATTAAATCAATACGCTAGTGTCCACGAAAGACAGACGACTATGGATTTTCATCATCATTTAAAATGTGCTATTCTTGATGCGGTAGATGAAGGGTTAATTCCCCGAGATCCAACTCGAAAGGCTATTATCAAGGGAAAACAGCCACGCGAAAAGAAGCCTAAATTTCTCAATCAATATGAACTCCACAAACTTCTTGATGATTTGGATTTAAAAAGTGAGATCAATATGGATTGGCTCATTCTTCTTATTGCCAAAACAGGCTTGCGATTTTCTGAGGCTTTAGCGCTTACCCCAAAAGATTTTGATTTAACCCGACAAACACTTTCCGTCTCGAAAACATGGAATTATAAAGAAAATGGTGGCTTTCTACCCACTAAAAACGAATCTTCTGTTCGTAAAATCCCTATTGATTGGCAAACTGTTATCCAATTTGCTGAGCTTTTAAAAAGTTTACCCGAAGACAAACCTATTTTTGTAAAAGGAAAAGTATACAATTCTACTGTCAATGACCGCCTAGCACGCCATTGTAAAAATGCTGGTGTTCCAATTATTTCTATCCATGGTTTACGACATACACACGCTTCACTACTGCTCTTTGCAGGCGTTTCTATAGCAAGTGTGGCTAGACGACTAGGACACTCTAATATGACGACAACTCAAAAAACATATCTTCACATCATTAACGAACTTGAAAGCAAAGATATCGATATTATCATGCGGTCATTATCAAGTTTAAATTCGTAAAAAATAGACCTTGAAGTATTGCTACTTCAGGGTCTATTTCATTAATTAAATAATGGTGCTATTTCTGGCATCAAATTTTCTTTAAAATCTTTAATCATAGCACTAAAGAACTTGAATTTTTTAACAGGCTCTTCTGTTGCTTCTTTGTATGCTGCATAATCAGCTTTTTCTTTCAATTTACTTTCATTAGCTAGTTTACCATCTTTGAAATGATAGGCTTCATATTTGACATCATCAAAATCTACAAACCATTTTTCAGAGAACATTCTAATTTCTTTGTCAATTGCCGATTGTCGCATTTGATTAATGATAACTGATACATCTTGATTTTCGTATTTTTCACTATTATTTACAATATCTTCAAGAACACCTTCTAACAATGCACCAAGTTTTGGATTATCTTCAGAATATGCCGCTATAATTTCTTTGATTTCATTAAGTTTTTTATTGTATTCCGCTTCACTCTCAACATCACCAAGAGAATCAACAAAACCGCTAATCAAATCAATGATATAGTCATAGTCAACTTTTATCTTATCAAAAGCGACTAATTCATAATCATCTATGATTGGCTCATCGTCTACTTTGTCTTCCGGTTTATCTTCTTTTAGTTCTGCCAAAACATTTTTATAAACCGCTGCATAATCTTCATATTCTTCTTGTGAAAAATGATTATCTTTCAAAATTTGTGGATCATAAGTTGAAAATGCTTTTAAATGATTAAATGAGCGGTCCAAATCTCTAAAGACAAAGATAAATTGTTTCTTTTGTTTTTCAGATAATCCGATAACATCTTGAGGAGTATCTGCTAGATTACGGACAGATTTTAACGAAGTAACAAATTCTTCCTTAACAGCCTCGTAGTCTTCTGCTAATGGTTTTCCTTCTCCACCACGTGAATATAATGCTAGCGCTGAATCAATAGCTTCCTTGAAAGCTTGCGGAGATTGGAAAGTTACAATTTGGCCATATTGCTTTTTAGTATCAAAAAGACGATTAGTACGTGAAAAAGCCTGAATCAAGTTTTGAGGAGACATCGGTTGACGATCAATGAAAAGTGTTGACAAACAAGGAGCATCAAATCCCGTCAAAAGTCTATCGACAACAATAACGATATCAAGTTGCTGACTACGATTTAAGTATTTTTTCTCTTTACGCGCTAAGCGATCGTTCAAATTAGCATTGTAAGCATTGATACCCGCCAGATTATAATTTGTACCAAACATATCATTATAATCGTCCAAAGCTTCTTTCATCTTATCTTGATTAAGTTTAGAAGCTTCATCGTTTTCAGTAACTGAATAAGTAATCGCAAATTTTGGGAAATCAGGTAAAGCACGACGAATGTCATCACTTATTTTTAGCTCATCCTTACCAGCTTTAATTGATTTTAACAATTCATAGTATTTCTGAGCTTGTTCAATCGAACTTACAGTAAACATAGCTTCATAGGTCTCACCTCTACCTTTTTCCATACCAAATTTGGCAAAAGATTTGTTCAAAATAACATCTAAAACTTGACGCATATGAGCTTCTTTTCCATAGGTACGCTCCTCTTCTTCTGGAGTAAGCCCGTTTTTACCAAGTGTTTCGACCATAAAACCAAGTACCGCTCCATCATGAATCGCTTCTTTGATAGTATAGCTGTGCAAGCAATTACCGTATAGTTGTTGTGTCGTTTGTGCTAAATCACCTTTTTGCTCGTATTTATTGGCTTCAAAGATTGGGGTTCCTGTAAAACCGAACCACAATGAATTGGCAAAGAAAGCTTCAATATCTCGTTTAGTCTGTGGGGTTACTGCCCTGTGACATTCATCGACAACAAAAGCAACTTTTAAAGCACGAATCTTGTTATACTCTGGTGTTCCCTCTGTCAAACGCTTATTGATCATTGTTTGCATTTTTTGACGCGTGGTTACAATCATCTGACGTTTACCATCAGTCATCTTTTTAATCAGCGAATTGACATTTTCTGTGTCATCAACATCAATCGTATCATTATCAGCGTACGACTGAAAAGCTAATTTTGTTTGCAAATCAAGGTCTTTTCGGTCAATAAGAAAGATTGTTTTCTCAATCGATGGAATGTCCATCAAAAGATTACGAGTCGCTTTGTAAGACGTCATTGTCTTACCAGAACCTGTCGTATGCCAAATAAATCCAGATTTCCCATGTTTTGAAGCATCACGCATAGCTTCGATAGCATGGATTTGGTATGGACGTAAAACCAAAAGCTTTTTCTTGTCATTATCAAGTACGATATACTTAGTTACCATTTCATGAGCTTCTGGAATTCTTAGTACTGCTTTGGCAAAGTCAAGAAAATCAGGAACTGGTCGATTTTTGCTATCAATCCAACCTGTTAAGAATTTTTTATTTAACTCATTGTCTCTAGCAGCTGAGAAGTATTTAGTATCAACACCGTTGCTGACAACAAACATTTGAACATTTGAGAAGAGGCCACGGAACTTGCCTTCAGCAATATATTTCTTGATTTGATGGAATCCGTCCATATAAGAATGATCTTTGTTTTTTAATTCAATATGAATCATCGGAATTCCGTTGATGAGTAAAGTGACATCGAAACGTCTGTCACGCGCATCATCTTCGTCGCCAAAAGCTTGATATTGATTAATAACTTCATAGACGCTTGTCCCACCTGCAACATGCTCATTATTTAAAACCAATAAGTGGAGCGTTTCATTACCACGTTGAACATGCACATATACTTGACCATTTTCACCAACCAGCCATTTTCCTGCATCGTAAAAAGAAGCGTGTGATAAATCATTTTTAATTTTAGCAAACTCACTATCAGTTAGACGACCATCATTTAATTTAGCTTTGTTGTTTTGTTCAAGAATATATCTGAAATTATCCCAAAGCTCCTCTTCTGTTCTAATATCAGGGCGATAAGTCCATTGAGACTCGCCTTGACACAGTTGATCAATCAGTTTTTGTTCTAAAACTGATTCTAATTCTGCCATAATCTCTTATCCTTTCTTTGGAAACATGTTTTGTAACATGAATTTTTTCAATTCTTTTAACTGTTCACACTTACGTTGATGAAGAGTGATGAGGTGATTTAATTCAGTAAAAATTTCTCCAACTTTCTCTTGCTCTTCAAATGTCGGAAAAGGAATTTCTAAATTTTTAATTATCTGTGCAGACAGATTTCCTTGTCCCCCTTGGAGATATTTATCAATGATATTTTCTTTCTCATTCCTAAACCATTCAACTATGAAATCAGCATTATATCCTTTATTAGGAGTAATAGCTAATATCGCTTGATTTATAGCTCCATTAATGTTTGAACGACTAACTTCACCACTTGTAGCTCCATATAGCGCATATAAAATATCTCCCCTAGATACCATTTTTGCTGATGAATTTTCTAAACCTTTCTGGGTAATAAAAAGTTCAGCATGATTTTTGTAAATTTCACCTGATCGAATGAAAGGAATTGTTCCATCATAGTATTCTGAATTGCCAGCTTGGGGTGTGCCGCCAGAGTAAGATGTTGTAACCTCATCAACCTTACGCTGTTCCCAATCGT
>NZ_DGTE01000024.1:30828-31174 GCF_002393675.1 Streptococcus sp. UBA4344 | reverse complement strand
CACGTCCTGGTGGACGACGAAGAAGAAGTGACAGTTCACGGTAAGCTACCGCTTGTTTTGACAAATCATCATATACAATCAATACGTGTTTACCGTTATACATGAATTCTTCAGCCATTGCAACACCAGCATATGGAGCGATGTAAAGTAATGGAGAAGGTTGTGAAGCTGAGGCTGTCACAACGATTGTGTAATCAAGGGCACCGTATTTACGAAGTGTTTCAACTTGTGTACGAACAGTTGATTCTTTTTGACCAATCGCAACATAGATACAAATCATATCTTGTCCTTTTTGGTTCAAAATTGCGTCAATCGCAACAGATGTTTTACCTGTTTGACGGTCACC
>NZ_DGTE01000024.1:0-30767 GCF_002393675.1 Streptococcus sp. UBA4344 | reverse complement strand
CACGTTGACCACGTCCAATTGGAACCAAAGCGTCAATCGCTTTAAGACCTGTTTGGAGTGGTTCAGAAACTGATTTACGTTGCATAACGCCTGGTGCAGGTGTTTCAACTGGACGTGTAGCAGTTGTCTTGATATCACCAAGACCATCTACTGGTTGACCAAGTGGGTTAACAACACGACCGATAAGAGCTTCACCTACTGGTACTTCCATGATTTTACCAGTACGTTTTACTTCATCACCTTCACGAATTGTAGAGAAGTCTCCAAGAATGATGATACCAACGTCATTTGACTCAAGGTTTTGAGCCATACCGAAGGCACCATTTGAAAATTCAAGAAGTTCTCCACTCATGGCATTATCAAGACCACGAGCACGAGCGATACCATCACCGATATAAGTGACAACACCAGTTTCTGTGACGTCAAAATTTGGCTGGAAGTTTTCAATTTGCTTTTTAATTAAAGCGCTAATTTCTTGTGCATTAATTGCCAAAAGTCACACCACTTTCTATTTCAAATTCATTTTAAATTCTTGCAATTGACGACGAATACTTGTGTCAATTACTTTATTATTAACATTGATGACAAAACCACCAAGGATTGATTCATCAATGTTTTCAACGAGTTTTCCTGCTGTAACTCCAAATTTATTAGCTACCAAAGCTAGTATACGTTCTTTTTGTTCATCAGTTAAAGCTACCGCAGTTGTTACAACAATATCGTGTTGGTTTGTTGCGATAACAAAATCTTTTTGAACACCTTCTAAGATGGCTTTCAAGAACGCTTCTCGTTCATTCTGTAAAATTACCTCAAGAAAATTGTTCATGTAAACTGAACTAGACTCTTGAAGCAACCTAACAAGTTTTACTTTTTCATCACGTGAAACGACTAAACTTGACAAGAAGTCAGCTAAGTTTGTCTCTTCAAAAACAGACAACAAAGCTTCTGTTTCTGATTGGAGTTCAGCTAAACTGTCTTTTTCAATAGCAATTTCTACGAGACTTTTCGCATATTGCTCAACAAGAGCTTGTGTCTTTTTATCCATTAGGCATCTCCTAGCTTGTCAAGATAGCTATCAATGAGATTGCTTTGAGCTTCTTTATCAAGGTTTGTTGTCATGATTTTTTCTGCCAAAAGAACAGTCAAATCAGCAACATCACTTTTAACACTTGAAAGAGCTTCTGCTTTACTTTGTTCGATATCTTGATTAGCTTTAGCTTTCAAGCGACCTGCTTCTTCGCGTGCTTCAGCGACGATTTTAGCCTCTTGATTTTTACCAGTTTCTTTGGCATCATCAATAATTTGTGTTGCCTCAGTACGAGCGCCAGCTAACTCTTCTTGGCGTTTAGCAGCAAGAGCTTCTGCTTCTTTACGTGCTGCTTCTGCACCATCAATATCATTAGCAATTTTTTCTTCACGAGCGGTAAAGATCCCTGTCAATTGTTCCCAAGCAAAAAGTTTGATGAGAACCAACAAAAGGATCACTGAACCAGCAGTAATAATAATATTACCAATACTTGTACTATTGATTAGTGTTTCCATTGATTATTCCTTTCTTAAGATTCATCCTCATCTTCTGGGAGTTTTTCTGAGATATATTTAGATGACAAAATAGTGAATACATATGCTTGAATGCATCCGATAAAGGCTGAGAAAGCAACCCAAGCCAAGTTAAGGGCAAATGCCAATGGTGCAAAAACTAAGCTTTTTGTACCAAAGCCTACAATCAAAGCAGTAACGACTTCACCAGCATAAATGTTACCAAATAAACGTAGAGCAAGTGACAATACGTTAGTAAGTTGCTCTAAGATGTTCATTGGGAGCATCATTGGGAAAGGACTTAGATAACCTTTCAAATATGCTTTAACACCTTTCTTTCGAATACCTTCAACATGGACAACAATCGCGATGATTAGAGATAGTGTAAAATCGACCATAAAAGTTGATGTTGGAGATGTCCAAAAGTTATAATCATCAGACTCCAATTTAACTACCAACCCAAGGTTGTTAGCAATCAGAATGAAAAAGAAGAACGTAAACATCAACAAGCTGTACTTAGGAGTGTATTCTCCTAGATTAGGCTTAATCGTATTTTGTACAAACTCGTAGATATACTCAATGAAATTTTGCTTTCCTTTAGGTTTTAAAGTCATTTTTCGAGTTGCCCAAAAAATGATACCGAAGGAAATAATCACCGTCAAGAGAGACATCGCTAAAATGGTTAAGTCAAACTCAATACCAAAGACATGCGCTGTTGGATTTACAGATGTTTCCAACTTTATCCCTCCTTCTTTTTAAAAGTTCTTAGTTAGAATTATCCAACGAAGAATGTAGATGCAAGAAGGACGAAGAATGTACCTTCGATGAAGGCTACTCCAAGGAACATAAGTGTTTGCAATTTGCTGAACATTTCAGGTTGACGTGCTGCAGATTTTGCAATGTTGGCAACGAGGATACCTTCACCAAGACTAACTCCTAGTACGGCAAGACCAAGTGCTAAGATTTTTAAATTCAACATGATATGAATCTCCTTTTAAAATTTTTTACTTCGTTATTTTAGTCCTATTTTAAGGAATTGTCAACGAAATCACCGTTTTCGGAAACGTTTTCCCAGACTATACTTAACCTTTGTTTAGTTTTTTTGCAATACAAAAAGGAAAACGGCTAAATCCGCTTCCCTTTAGGCTTTTTGAGCATTATTTACTAACATTTTATGGTAGATTTTCTATACAAATCATGTTGGAAAACACAAAATTAGACAGAATGTCCAAAAACTGTTTTTATGCTTGTTTGAGCATAGTAAAATAAAACCTCATTCTAATATTAAAATAGCAAGTTATACTTTTCAATCACTTATCCATTGAATCATCTAAATCTTCAACTTCATGAGCGAATTTTTGAGCGATCGCTTCTAGTGCCAAATCTTCTTGATCCCAAACCAAGGCATCATCTGAAATTTCATCTGTATTAGCAAAGAAAGTAATGTGATTTTTAAGGTTACGAAGTTTGATTGGAGCGTCTCCACCGTATTCACCATCCAAATTAATCATCATCTTCTTATCTGATAATGGTTCAATTTCCAAGGAATCTGTCTTGATATATTCAATACGTTTATCACCAATATGTTTACCACCATCAAGTACCAAACGAATCAAGTGTAAAATCTCAATCAAGTTGGCTGTTTTCACTAAAATCAATGTAAACTTACCATCATCAAGCTTGGCATCAGGCGCAATTTGTTCAAAGCCACCAACAGAATTAGTAATGGCAGCAAAAATCATTGACACATCGCCTTCAAAAACACCTTTTTCGTGTTTGATACGAACTGGAACAGTTCGAATACCTGGTAAAAGCTCAACACCTTTTGCTAAGTAGGCTAAATATCCAAACATTGTTTTTAGCTGACTTGGCACACTGTAAGTTAATTCTGTAAATGAGCCAGCCGCAGCAATATTAATGAAATAAGTATCCTCACGCGCTTGACCAATATCCATATGGATGAGTTGGTTTTTACCAATAATTTTTGCAGCTTCAACTGGATTTCCGCGAGGAATTTTTAGGGCACGCGCAAAGTCATTTGTCGTACCAGTTGGAATAATTGCCATTTTTGGTCGTTTAGGTAGCGGAGCAATTCCGTTAACAACTTCATTAATCGTTCCATCACCACCAGCCGCAATAACCAAATCAAAACCTGCTTTAGCAGCTCTATTTGCCTCATCGCGAGCTGAATTTTCTTCTGGTGTAGTTTGAAAGGCTGATGTTTCATAACCAAAGCCTTCCAAAATATCTAGCACTTCGGCAACATTTTTCTTCATAATTTCCTGGCCAGAGGTCGGATTATAGATTAAACGTGCTCGTTTTTGTTTTTTGACCATTTTAATACCTCAAAAAGATTATAAACTTTCTAACCAAGCTTCATCACGAACTTCAATTCCAAGGGCTTGGGCTTTTGTCAATTTTGAACCAGCATCTGCTCCTGCAACGACAATATCAGTCTTTTTAGAAACACTGCCTGTAACTTTAGCTCCTAAATCTTGCAACTTTTCTTTAGCTTCATTTCGCGTTAAGCGTTGGAGTTTTCCTGTTAAAACTACTGTTAATCCTGCCAATTGAGCATCCTTAGAAACTTTCTTTCCAAGATAAGCAAAATTAACACCAGCATTTTTTAATTCTGCCAAAAGGTCTTCTGCTTCTTTTTTGGCAAAATAGCTGCGCAATGACTTAGCAATAACTGTTCCAAGACCATCAATATTAGCGATAGCATCTTCATCTGCCGCTACTAGATTTTCAATACTTTCAAAAACTTCTAAAAGCTGACGACTTGCTTTAGCACCAACATGACGGATTCCTAAACCAAATAATAATTTTTCAGCTGAATTAGCTTTAGAGGCTTGAATAGCATTATAAAGTTTTTCAGCAGATTTTTCTTTAAAACCATCAAGCGTTAATAAATCTTCAACAGTCAGTTGATAGATATCCGCAACATCATGTACCAAATCCGCAGCAAATAGTTTTTTTACAATCGAAGGACCTAAACCAGTAATATTCATGGCATCACGACTAGCAAAATGTGTTAGGCGTTCTTGAATCTGGCTTGGACAAAGAGGATTAATACAACGAAGGGCCACCTCATCTTCATAATGAATAAGCTCACTACCACAAGATGGACACACCTTAGGAATTGGCATTGGCACTTGTTTATCGCGCTTGCTCTCAACAACATGAAGAACCGCTGGAATAATATCTCCCGCTTTGTAAACAATAACAGTATCTCCAATGCGAATATCTTTTTCAGCAATATAATCGACATTATGCAAAGTCGCACGACTAACTGTTGTCCCCGCTAGTTGGACAGGTGTTAGATTCGCTGTCGGTGTTACAACTCCTGTTCGTCCAACCGTCCAATCAACTGATAAAATCTCAGCTTCCTTTTCTTCAGCTGGAAACTTATAAGCAATGGCCCAGCGTGGTGCTTTTACGGTAAAGCCAAGTTCCTCTTGCATAGCTAAGCTGTTAACCTTAATAACAATCCCGTCAATATCATACGGCAAATTGTCACGCTCAGCTGCTACTTCTTGAATGAAATTCCAAATGTCATCCATAGAAGAAGTCGTAATACGTCTTGGGTTAACTGAAAAACCATAGCGAGATAGTTCTTCTAAAACATCATTTTGAGTCGTCATGCTTGTCGAAGCCACTTCCTGATAAAGGAAAGTTGCTAGATTACGTTTGGCAACAACCGCTGTATTTAACTGACGTAAAGTCCCAGCTGCGGCATTTCGAGGATTAGCAAATTCAGATTGACCACTTTCACGACGTTCTTCGTTAATCTTATCAAAAGATTCTCTTGGCAGGTAAGCCTCACCACGTACAGTAATCGTTAATGGCTGCTCTAATTTGTGTGGAATGTCTTTAATACGTTTAACGTTTTCAGTGATATTTTCGCCAACTGAACCATCGCCACGTGTGGCACCTACTTGCAAAACACCATCAACATAGACTAAAGAAACTGAAAGACCATCAATCTTGAGTTCAGCCATGTACGAAGCATTTGGAAATTCTGATTTCACACGACGATCAAAATCATTTAATTCCTCACGTGAAAAAGCATCTTGTAAACTGTACAAAGGTATTTCATGTTGATATTTTTCAAATCCATCTAAAATAAGGCCACCAACTGCCTGTGTCGGACTATCCGGTAAAATCAATTCTGGATTAGCCTTTTCAAGCTCTACCAATTCACGATAGAGCTTGTCATACTCACTATCAGAGACCGTTGGTTGGTCTTGTGTATAATACTCTTTTCTATACTGGTTGAGTTCATCAACCAACTGTTGAATACGTTCTTTCATATATACTATTTTATCACATCTGTAAAAAAATACCTTTTAAAACTTATCATTTTTTTGAATTATATTTTTTATTATGTATAGAAAAAAACTTCCAAAAATGGAAGCTCATTTTTTCTATTATGCTGTTAAATCAAGGCGTTTTCCTAATTTATCCATGATAAGTGAGCCAATGAGAAGAGAGGCAAGTTCTCCTACTGCTGACGTAAACCATGTCATCAAGAATGGCGCATCAGCAACAACATACAATTCTAAAGCGATTGTAAACATTGATGCTGCAAATAAGAGTGAAAAATAGAAAAATGCTTTGTTAAACAAACCATTAAACACATATTGATCTTTGTAACGACTAAATAGCATAACCCCTAAAGTCAAAAAGATAAATGTTTGACTACCACCAACAAGAACATCAATCAAACCAAAACTATAAAGGTTAGCAATCATACAACCAGCTGTCAAACCAATGATATATTTTCGATTGTAAAAGGCTAAAAAGGCCAACATTTCTGACACTCGAAATTGATAAGCACCATAAGAAATAGCATTTAATGGCGGTGTGATTGTTAAAACAATATAAAGAGCTGCGACAAGAGCAACTTGGACAAAATCACGAATCGTGAAATTTTTCATAATCAATTTTCTCCTTTAACGTTAGAAGTCCCCTTCTACGTTTATAATATGCTTGGCGAAAGGGAAATAAGCGCCAAGGGTTGTCTAGACAACGCTTAAAAGTATAGCACAAATTCATAAAATTTGATATAGTAGACCTATGAAAAAATTAATCACTAGCGAAATTTTTAAGTATCTTTTTTTCGGTGTCCTAGCAACACTTGTTTACATGGGAACACGCTTAGCTATCTTTTCATTAACCACATCGGCAACATTTTCTGCTGTGGTTGCCAACGTTACAGCCATTATATTTGCCTTCTTTACTAACGATTACTTTGTCTTTAATCAAGTTCGTAAAGGTTGGTTTGAACGTTTGGTCAAATTCACTATTGCTCGCTTATCAACGCTTGTACTCGATTTAGCTTTGGCTTACTTCTTGGTAACAAAATTCCCACACATCATTGGACAATTTGTTAATGATAACATCTCAATGGTCAATGCTATCGAGACACTCTTTTCACAAGTATTAATCATCGTTTTAAACTATGTTTTTAGTAAATTACTTGTTTTCAAAGATAAAAAATAACACCTAAAAAGGTGTTATTTTTTTTTGCCTCGTTGTGTTAAGATAGACAGCAAATCACCTCGTCTACTTTCCATTTTACCTTGACGAAGTTCTTGATAAGTTGCATTGAAAATAGCTCCCAAAATCAAGATATGCGCAAGAAAAATAAACCACAACATTAAAACAAAGATAACGACAGATCCAAATGTTTTAATATCTACCATTCGTTCAAATGTTCGTAGAATATAGCTACTAAACAAATTATTCAAGAACACAATGACGATTGATGTAAAAATCGTTCCAGGTAAAATATAACGGAAACGACGAATTTTTACATTAGGTAGAATAAAATACAGTAACATCAATCCAATAACAATAGTTATAACCGTCACCGGTTGTGATAGATGCAAAATTACAGTAGCTATCGTATCACTCAAATCATAATATGAATTGATGATTTGCAAAACAGCTTTTGAAAAAGTTGAGAAGATTAAAACGAAAGTTAGCAAGAATAGAATCAAAAGGCTTCCGATAACTCCCACCAATCGCCCAATAACAAAATCTCTGTGTTGCGCAACACCATATGCTTTATTAATTGCTTTTTGAAGAGAGGTCAATGATTTAGACATAGTCCAAAATGCTGTTAAAGTGGCAACTCCCAAAATACCACCTGAAGGTTTTGAGAAAATATCAACCGTGATAGCTGATACAGAAGGATAAAGATTTGTTGGCAAATTCTTTTTCATAAACGCCAACAAAACATCAATATCAATGTTCAGATAAGGGAAAATATTAGCTGCTATGACAATCAAAGGAAAGGCTGTTAGCAGTAAATAATAAGCTACAGCAATTGCTGATAAGTCAATCTCAGCACTGCGATAATGTTTTAAATAAACTTGTAGCGGTTGCCACTCTAATTTAGACCATAATTTGTCTAAGAATTGCTTTCGCTGCATCTTAGTAAGTTCTTTCTTCTCCTTGGCTTGTTAGAATAACAGGACCGTCTTTTGTAATCACAAATTGGTGTTCGTATTGACATGAGAGACCACCATCAAGGGTTTTATGAGCCCAGCCAGTTTCCATGTCAGTATCAATTTCCCATGTTCCTGTATTAATCATTGGCTCAACAGTCAACACCATACCTTCACGTAAACGAAGACCGCGACCAGCTTTACCGTAGTGAGGTACCATTGGTTCTTCGTGCATTGTAGGACCAACTCCATGGCCTACCAAATCACGAACAACACCGTATCCACGGCTTTCAGCATATTCTTGAATAGCTGCACCGATATCACCGATACGGTTACCAACAACAGCTTTTTCAATACCAATATAAAGGCATTCTTTGGTAACATCCATCAGATTTTTAACTTCTTCTGAAACTTCACCAACAGCGTATGCCCAACATGAGTCAGCCAAACCACCAGAATATGATTCAGTATATTTTTTAACTTGGGCAACATTATCAAAGTCTAATTTTGATACATCAACAACTGACTTATCAAGCGGCTCACTTAAAACCATGTCAACTTTAAGCAGATCGCCTTCTTTTAGAATGTAATGACGTGGGAAAGCATGTGCTACCTCGTCATTAAGCCCACAACAAGTTGCATATGGATAATCCATGATTGAACCATCAACACCAATTTGAAGCGGGAGAGCATTTGCCTCTTTACAACGACGACGGACATATTCTTCAACTTCCCACATATCTAGACCTGGTTTAATCAATTCACGCAAACCAATGTGAACAGATGCAAGAAAATCCCCTGCTCGATCCATTGCTTCAATTTCACGAGCTGATTTCAATGTAATCATATAAATATATACTCCTATAATAAACTCTGTAAAAAGTATTTCGGTATCCTTAATTATACACCGATAGTTACTAAACTGTCAAAAAGGTAACGTTCTAGTCACTTTTTGATAGAAAAAATTAATTGATTTTTGTCGTTACCAGAGCTTTGGCGACAATTTGATCATCTAAAAGAATTTCAAAATCAATCACCGAGCTACGACGTTTTTCTGTAATAATACTTGGTTGAATCACCAAACGATCATCAATCTGAACAGCTTGCAAGAAATAAAGCATTAATTGTTCAATAATGATATTCTTTTGATGTTTTTTAGTTAAAACACGAACACTGATTTCCTTAATAAATTCTGTCAGAACACCCTGCGCAAAATTCCCTGCATGATCAATCATAGCTGGCTCAACAATAAACTGGTAAACACCATCTTCTTGCTTCAAATTAGACAACATCTGGTCACTATATGTATATGGACTAGAATGCTGTAGATTTTGTAAATTCTCAACAGCTTGTCGTCTTGTAATCACTCCAAGCAAGGTCAAATCTTCTGCCACAACAGGAAGCATATTAAGATCTTCAAAAATCATCTTTTGACTAATATTAGCTAAGCTTGCTTGTGGCTTTGCAACAATTAGATTTCGAGACATGATGCTCTTAATATCAACGTTATTATCTTTATCGACGACATCTAGCATACTAACAACGCCGATAACCACATTTTTACTATTAACAACTGGGAAACGCACGTTCTTTGTTTGTTTAATCAAGGTATTGAAATCACGCACAGTATCACCTTCGCGTAAAAAACCATAATCTGCTTTAACTTGATAAACTTGTTCAACCGTTGTTAAATCTGTTTTAATACGAAGGTTAGACAAAGCATGGTTAATCATTGTCGCAACAGTAAAAGTGTCATAGTTAGTTACCATAACAGGAATACCAAGTTCATCAGCTAAGCGAATAACAGCTTCAGAAACTGAAAATCCTCCAGTTACTAAAATAGCGTTGTGCTTTTCAAGCGCTAGTAACTGAATGTTTTCTCGGTCCCCAACAATTAAAAGACCACCTTTAACTAAATAGCGCAAAATATTTTCTTGTGTCATCGCTCCAATTGAAAACTTGCTAAATTCTCGACTAAGCCCAGCTTTACCAGCCAGAACTTCTGAATCACTGATGCGAGCAATTTCTGAATAGGTTAGTCGCTCGATATGAACCGCTGGCTTTTTCTCAATGCGAACCGTACCACTTCGAGGCCTTGTCTCAACAATTCCTCGATTTTCAGCTTCTTTGATAGCGCGATAGGCTGTCCCATCACTAACATTTAAATGATTCGAGATACTGCGCACACTCACGCGCTTTCCAACGGCTAAATTCTCCAGATAGTCTAATATTTTCTGATGTTTACTCATAACGATAGTCACCTTTACTCAACTGATAATCAACATAATCGCGCATTTTTCGACTATAGCGGTCACTTCCCTTAAATTGATGTTTCAAAGTGAAACCTGATTTTTGCGCTACTCGCTGACTCGCTATATTTTCTGCATGAGCAATCACATGCAACTCCTTCAAGCCTAACTCATGAAAACTCAAAAAGGCAAGTGTTTTTAAACTTTCAGTCATTAACCCTTTTCCCCAGAATGCTTGGTTCATAAAATAACCAATTTCTGTCGTTAAACGATTGGCATCTAATTTTTCAAAACGAATACAACCAATCATTTTACGAGTTTTTTTATCTTCAATCGCCCAAACTCCAAGTGGTTCCTTCATAAAATAATGAACCATGAGAAAGTCACTTTCTTCACGCGTCGCGCGACTTGGGAAAATAAAGCGAAGATTATCAGGATTGCTACAGATTTCAAAAAAATCCTGACTATCCTTATATGTAAAAGGACGTAAATACATGCGTTCTGTTTCAAAAAAAGCATATCGTCCTAAATGCGTCCAAATATCCATGACTTTATTATAACACACGGCTTTTAAAATTGGTTTGATACACCTTAGAGAGTCTAAACAAAAAAGAAGCCCCTAAGGCTCCTTTTTACTCTTCGATTAATTTAATATCAGCACCTAAGGCTGTTAATTTTTCAATAATATTTGAGTAACCACGTAAAATAAATTCAACGTTGGTAATTTCTGTTTGACCTTCTGCCATCAAACCAGCTGTTACAAGCGCTGCACCAGCACGCAAGTCTGATGCTTTAACAGGTGCACCTGTTAATTTATTAGGGCCTTGGTAAGCAATACGTCCACCAACAATAGAAATATCCGCACCCATTCTTGCCAATTCAGCAACGTGGTTTGTACGTTTTTCATAGATTGTATCTAAAATCGTACCACGACCTTCAGCTGCTAGCAACAATGGTGTAATTGGTTGTTGTAAATCAGTCGCAAAACCAGGATAAGGTGATGTTTTAACTGATACAGCTTTCAATACTGATTGTTTTTCAACGAAGATAGCATCTTCTTCAACTGTCATACGAACACCCATTTCTTCGAGTTTTGCAATATAACTCTCTAAGTGTTCATAAAGAACATTTGTGATACGAACACCTTCACCAATCGCTGCAGCCATAGCAATATAAGTACCAGCTTCAATACGGTCAGGAATAACTTGATGACGTGTTCCATGAAGGCTGTCAACACCTTCAATCGTAATCATATCAGTACCTGCACCTCGGACGTGAGCACCCATATTATTTAACAATGTCGCAACATCAATGATTTCTGGTTCACGAGCTGCATTTTCAATGATTGTACGCCCTTTTGCTTTTGCAGCTGCAAGCATTGTGTTAATCGTTGCACCAACACTAACAGTATCCATATAAATGTGAGCACCATGAATTGGGTCACCTTCTGTTGCCAAGCGCATAGCTTCGCCTTCATAAGATACTTTAGCTCCCATTGCCTCAAAAGCTTTTAAGTGAAGGTCAATCGGACGAGGTCCAAGGTCACAACCACCTGGAAGACCTACAGTTGCTTCACCAAAACGGCTAAGTAAACTACCATAGAAATAGTAAGAAGCACGCAAGCTATTGATTTTACCATATGGCATTGGTTGATTTTTAACACCACGTGGATCGATTTCAAGCGTTTCGCCTTCTCGTTTAATCTTAGCTCCCATCACTTCCATAATCTCAATCAAACTATAAACATCGGAAATGGCAGGAACACCATCCAAAATAACAATATCATCAGATAGAATAGCTGCAGGAATCAATGCTACAACACTATTCTTAGCACCTGAAATAGCAACCTCTCCCTTTAAAGGTTTGCCACCATTAATAACAATTTTACGCATACATTCAAAACTTTCTGCTAGAATTCAACCTTTTCATTTTATCATAGATTATGCAATTTGACAAACTGATTATGGTAAATGTATGTGGTAGAATTTTTTAGAAAGCTCAAAAATAGTTAAAAACATAGAGAACTCAAGCACCGAGGTAGTTAAAAAGACTGAACAATTTTCTTGCTCAGTCTTGACATGATGGATATTATCCTATATCATTAGTTAAAGACTGAGTAAGAAGGACCGTTTCTTACTCGGTAAAGCGGAAGGTGTTGGCGCACCTTTCGCCTTTTTTTATTCGATTAATTTAAATATATTATAACACACTCACACTTACTGCGCAAGTATTTTGCGCATAAAACCAGCACAAAAAGACCTTTTTATAAAAGGTTTTTATTATATAACTTTATAAATAACTTTTTATATAATTTAATGAGGCTTATGATTTTTACTCAATTGTTTATATAACTTATGAAGTGAATAAGGACGTTTCTCATGATTTAATTCCCTTTGAAGATAACTTGCAGAAATAAGGTCTAACTCAATCATTTTTTGATACTCCTGTCGCCAATTACCAAAGAAAAGTTCTTGTAATTGTCCTTCATACGTCAATAAAATCATTTGGCTCATTGTTTCAGCACCCCAACTACTCCAGTACATGCCACGGCGTTTCATCCGATAAGTGATTTTGCGGTGTTGTGTTTCCATCACTCCAAGACTCACCTGTTGAAAGCCTCGCATTGTGGCAGGTTTCGTATACTGAAAGAATCGGAATAATCGTCGTTTCGTACTCTCAAAGATAGCCTCTTCTTCATCAGTTGCCAGTAGGCCTTCTGCAGTATCAAAAACACTCTGCAGGTGACTTCTACGATGCTGATAAATAGCTTGTAGTGCCTCCTCGACAAGTTGTTCCGAATAAGGCTTAAAATAACTTTTGATTAGTTGGTTAACATGGTAAGCATCCCAAAAGTGCTCATGTCGTTTAATATTTAAAGATTTCGCAATTTCTTGAAATATATAAGGCGTATAACCATGACCACCATCTGAATTGGTGATCAGAATTGTTTGGTCTGTTATCTCAAAAGTATTATATAAATAATCAATGACCTGACTTCTAGCAAGACGATTATTCATGCTAATAAATTCTTTCTTATCGATGAGTTCCGAGCGTTGTCGCCCCACTTTTCGACTACCTGTATGCACAATGAAATGGGCTAAATCAAAGCGCTGATTGTCTTTGTCCTGTTTACGAGCTTTGATCATCACACCATCTCCTTCAATATAGATGATATTAGCTTCTTTCTTCTCAGGTTGTTGTATCTCCTCATAAAAACGATAGGCTGCTCGCTCTTTTAAGAGTGTTTCACAAAGCTTAACTGCCTTAACGACTGTTGGTTTTGTAATGGTAATATGATAAGTCATCTCAATCACCTGCAATACTTTATCGTATGGCATCATCGTCGCTAATCTAGCTATTTGGTACATCAAGGCTAAAGAAAACCTAACGTTCTTCTCTAAGCCCAATTTATCATCGACAGGAACCACCCACTTATCTCCCTTTTTCCAGCGACGTCTTCTGAAGGTAAACTCCCCAAAAGTAAAGGCAACCGTTCGCTCCATTGAATGAACACACGTATAACCTCGTGCTTTCATCACAGGAATCATCTGGTCATCATAACGCTCGACAAACCGATGAAATTCCTTGCTGTTTTGAGTAAAGAGTTCCTCTTTTACTTTTCTCTCGTCAAAAGTTGGCATATCATCACTCCCTTTTCAAAAATCTGGTTTTATTGTATAAAGTCATTCCCATTTTTTCAACCGTTAACAGTTTAGTATTCCTTAAGATATTCTAAAAACAAAAGATTTGAGAAAACAATAGTTCTCATGTTATACTATAACTATCCCTAAACTAACCCTTTTTCTTTGTTTACTAAAGAAAATCTCCTAAGGCGACTGCAGGTTTGCAATCGCCTTTTTTATTATTTTCATCTAAAAAGGCACGCATCCCTGCGCACCTTTTATTTAATCAATCATAGCATAGCGCTTTGCACCACTATAACTAGTATAAGTTATCCATGTATGGCCATCTGCTACTAGCTTTTGTGCAAGATTTATAGAATCTCCTGAATTAAAATAAAATTCAGTAGTTGCTGAGGCTCTTGGCTCTGATTTTACAGGAACTTTCTTTGAAAAAGTATATGTACCAACATAAACTGACGCTCCTGAATTATCTACAACAGCAGAATCTGTTGTAGAGCCCGCTTGTGAGGTCGTATCAGTAGAGGTGTCAACGGTACTATCAGACACCTTATAATATGGATGTAATTCTTTATCAATACTATGGGCTATGACGATAGAATCTTGCCCATAAGTTTGTCCTAAAGCTGTTGTCGCTACTCCTTTAGGATAAAACCATATAGCAATACCTCCTCCAGCTGTATATGCTAAACTGGCATTAATGTAATTATTATTAATTGTCATATTAGTTAAAGCACTATATTTTTTCGAAGCGACCCCATTAGAATTGAAAACAATAGTATCACCATAATCATTTTGCCAAGTTCCTGAAACACTCGAAAAATCACCATTTACCAACTCATTAATGTTCATTCCCGTATCATTTTGAGCTGGTTCAGATTGTGCTTCTTCTGAATTAGAATTATTTAACTCTGGTTGACTTGATTGAGTAACTGATGAACTTTCGTTACCATTATTTTGTTCCGATGTCTGATTAGTGTCAGACTGTTCTTGATTTTGTTCTGTAGAACTCGCTTCTGTTTGACTAGAGCTTTCTTTTGTTTGTGAAGAAGAACGACTAGTTGAAGATTTATTACTACTCTTACTTACACTAGTACTTGAGCTTGATGAACTAGTAGAAGTAGTTGAACGGTTATTGAATAAACTACAAGATGCCAGAAGAAATAGCGATGATAATATTACACAAGATAGAGTTATTTTTTTAATGTTTTTCATAATTATCCCCTCCTAGCTCTACTCTTATTTCACTTTTTATTATAGCGTTTTCAAAAAAATAATCAAGTATTTTTACAAAACGATTACAAATATTACAAATAAAATACACAAAGAATTATAGCATGCTTCTAGTAGCTAAAATTTATCCTACAACACAAATTTACTTTTTCACGTAAATAGATATGTTATAATAAACCCAATAATAATCAGATGGAGAATTCAAATGCAATCATTTAATGTCAAAAATTTAAAATGGATAAGACAGCCCCAAAATTACCAAATCAGCGAAAACAAGATTTCCATTACTACTCAACCACACACAGACCTCTGGCAAAAAACCTACTATCATTTTATTAACGACAACGCTCCCGTCTTACTGCTAGAAACAGATGAAAAATACTTTTCCTTTACTGTAAAAACCGAGTTTTCAGATAGTCATACTCGTTTTGATCAATGTGGAATTGTCCTTTACCAAGACTCTGAAAACTGGCTCAAGGGCTCTATTGAATATGAGAACGAAAACTTTCAACATCTTGGTTCTGTTGTGACCAATCACGGCTATTCAGATTGGGCAACGACTGAAATTGATACTTCTGTCAAGAGTATGTGGTATCGTCTCAGTAGAAGAGAGTCCGATTACTGCATCGAAAACTCAGTAGACGGTATTCATTTTAAACAAATGCGTATTTGTCACCTATATGAAGGAGCAGAAAAAATCAACTTTGGACTCTATGCCTGCTCTCCAGAAAATTCCTCATTCACTGCAGTTTTTACTAACATGGAGCTATCAGAATGTAAGTGGGCGGCTCACGAAGGGCAACAACCAGATTCTGCTAACTCATAAGTTAATAACAATTTTCAAAAAATGCTTGAAAGAATTTTCTTTCAAGCATTCGCTATTTTAGATTAGTGTTTTTGTCTCTTTTGACGTTCCTTTAAAGCTTTTTTCTCAGCTTGTTTCATCGCCCATCGACCACCTTCACTTGCAACAATAAGGTAAATAACGCCCATGATAATCAGTACAAAAGCAGAACTAATGGTATCCGCAATAAAGGAAAAACCACCCGTGAAATGAACACCAATCGCTATCAACACAATCGGAAGAAACAAGAATGGGGCAAAGTAAAGCGCTAATAAACCGAGCACAAGAAGAAAGGCCATGCTTAATCCAATTGTTTGATAAAAGATATAGAAGGCTATCGCTGCAATGAGCCACCAAAAGGTTTGAACGAGTTTTTTTAATGAAACAAAAATAATCATGGCTTTCCTCCTTTACTCTTAACCAAGAAGTTATTTTTTTAATTTACGTTGCATCTTCTCCCACTCTTTAATAATCAAACTTTCCAGGTAATCAGAGGCTGATTTAGCGCCATGATAAGCAACCAGATCTTCTAATTTCTCATAACGGACGTCCTCATGCAATGCAAAGGGGTAACGTCCTTTTTTACTGTAACCTTTTGGCGCTGATTGAGCCGCCCTTTTGCGGGATTTAGCAACAGCTCGCTCCTTTTTAGGTGCTTCCTCAAAAGCATCTCTCAGCTGAGCAAAACGATTTTCAGTCATTATTGTTCGTCTCCTTCTAAAACATCTAAGATATGCTGATAAACATACGTGATGTTGTCATAAAAATTTTGATGTTTTTCTTGTTCTTTTGGGGTCATCTGCTGATATTGTTCAAAGACACTTTGATCGTAAACAAGACTCTTAGCCAATAATTCTTTGTAGAAGATTGTTCCAAGATAAGCAGGATCTTCTTCCATAACAGCTAAGAATTGTTTAGCAGTATCAGAGACATGATTGCCAAACAATTTGATGTTATTGCCAATGATGTAAGGGGTTGCTGTCACATAACTTTTTCGGGTAATGACATCAATAGCTTCACTTTTAATAACGTCTACAAAACGCTTCAGTTGTAACCAGGCACGATAACCATTTTTAGAAGCATCTGAAACAGCCAACACAATGTCGGACACAGCAATAAAATTCGCTGTCACTAGACTTTCATCATTATGCGTATCAATGATAATCACATCAAATTGTTGAGCTAAGTCATCATAGTGATCACCTAGCCACATAAAAAACTGAAGGTACTTATGATTACGACTAACTAAATCCAATTGTGCATCGTTGAGACGTTCATCACCACGAATCAAACTTAAATTCTTTTTAATGGGGACAATCTCATACTCACCTGTCGTAAAAATGTCATACATGGTTTTGGTACTCGTCACGTTAAACGCTTGAGTTAAATTACATTCAGAAGCACCATCCATTAAACAGACCCGTTTATCTTTGTAAGTTGCTAACCAATCACCTTCATTAAACGAATGCGTTGTTTTTTCGCCACCACCTTTTGGTAAATTTGTCGTTTGAATTTTCATGTCTTGACCCTTCCTTATTAGTTTACCTCTTTTTTCAATAGATAACAAGTTATATAACTTTTTACATCTTCATTATACTGAATCCTGTTTTTACTGTCAATAAAAAATACACAAATAGTTATATAACTTTTTGTGTATTTTATTGAATAACTACTTATCCAAAAGTAGCTCCAATATTCCCACCAACATAGGCTTTTAACTGGATTTGATTAACCGTTGTATTAAAGTTTCCAATGAAGTAACAATTGTCTTCATTTTCTTTCGTCAAAACAACTAAGAATTGAACCACGTCATCATTTTCAGCCTGTGTCACTTCTAATTGATTTCCTTGATACTGATAATGATTAACCAGCAAAGCCATCGCAAAGGTTTGAACCATGGCTTCACTAGTCATCATCAATTGATTATCATAAGTCCCTTTAATATTCGGAACCTGCCCAGCCTCATTAATGGCATTAATTGCCACATCAAAGGCTTGGCTAACGGCTGCTTTAGCAGACGCATCTGCTTCCGTATAGGGATGCTCTAATTTTAACTTAGCTGTACGGTAATTCTTTTCGTCAGTGGTCTCTGAGGCAACTTCTGATGACGAGGGGGTCGTTGAGCTACTCGCTGTTGAGCTCTCTTGTGAAGATTTTGAGTCTCCCGTAAAATGCTGATAAATGCCTACTCCTGAAATCAAGAGGAGTAAACTAATGACGATAATAAAGACCATATTTGATTTCCTTTTCTTCATGAGTATTCCCTTTTCTAATTGAGTTTCGGTTCTTGGCTACCAGAATAAGCGTAGACAAAGTGATCACTGGTTTGTGTACTTGGGCTGACAATACGGAAGTTCCAGGTATTTTTCTTGCCAAAATAATCAATCCCAGAAAATGGCGTGTTTTGTTCAACAATCAAAATGGAACCATCTTGGAAGACATGACAAACAATGCCTGTATGTCCTGGTTGTGAGGTGCCACTAGAGAAAATGGCGCCTGCTTTGGGGTCACTTTTGACGCTATTGCCAAATTTGGTCGCCCAAGCACTAGCTTGGTCAACACCATTTCCTTGCGTTATTCCAGATGTTCCCCAAATGAGATTGCCTAAACTTTCCGTTAAATCCACGCATTGACCTGATTGTTCCACCCAACCTGTTGAGCCATCATAAGCAAGCCCTAATTGAGCAGGATCAATGATATACGCTTTGAGACTTTCAGGCAACTGATCTGGTGTATAGCCCCAAGCCGTCGCATCACTAGGAACCGATCCTGTGCCATCGGCTGCACTCGAGGATGATGAGTCTTCTTCCTCACACTCGTCCTCTTCTTCAGCTGAAGCAGAACTACTGCTACTAGAGCTGATATTCGCCGTATCATCACTTAAGGTATCAACAGGACTTGTGCCGTATTCGGCAATAGCTTTGTCATCAAGCCATTTATATTGGCTACCTAACGTATTATAAAGATTAGCAAGAGTCACTTTATAGTTAGGATCGGTTGCCCAACCACCATCCGCAATGGCATTGAGGGTTGAAATTCCATCGGTATTATTAATCGCTGCACTATAAAGTGTTTGACGGCTCATAAACTCAGCCTTACCGACAATTCCTGCATCGAAGTCTTTAAACCAGGTATAGCCTCCACCCGTATTGTCGCCAACACTAGTTCCAGAACCACTACCTGAAACACTATCAGAGCCGTAAAGGGCAATAGTCTTCGGGTAAGTGTCAGCGGACGTCCACTTGACACCACCCATATTGTGCGCCTCTGCAAAAGATGGCACACTCATAGAAAAGGACGTCTCAGCCATGGTTTGAGCGATGGAAGCTGATGGTAGAAAGCCACCAACACCCCAGGACTTAATATAAGCCTCTTCATGCGCCTTAACAAAACTATCAATTGAGCCTTCACCTGAAGATACCGAGGAATCTTCAGAAGCTGTTGTGGTAGTGGTTGTGGTGTTACAACTACTATTTGAGCTACTTCCAGAGACAGCCCCTAAAACACCAGCAATGGTAGCAACACCAATTAAAACAAGAACGACTAATGAAACCAGTGGAATAATGATTTTTAATTTAATCAGTTTCTTCACAAGTTCCCTCGCTTTCTTACCAAAGACCTAAAATGGTTCTGAGAATGGCATAAAAGATGAGAAAAATAATAACACCGATTCCTATTTTCTTTAAGGATTGGATAAATTCCTGGTCACGTTGCCGTTGGGCAGCTAAACGTTCTGGATCCGATTCACCTTCAGACGCAAAATAATCTCGTTGTTCTTTCATCCGTTCCTTACGAATAGCGACAAAGGTATCAATCGCTTGTTTACGACGGCCGATAAAGCCTCTCTTTTCATTTCTAGACATCTACTTCTTCCTTTCTGTTATTGAATCCCACCATAGCGTTCTATCTCTGGCGCTAACAATTGTTGATTAAAGACAAGGTTGCCAACACCTGCAATATTCATAAAGAGCTGACCTTTCGATAATCGTGGCAAGGTTTCTAACTCTGATTGATTCATTGAATCCGCTAAGGCATTG
Organism: Streptococcus sp. UBA4344; assembly: GCF_002393675.1. Taxonomy (NCBI): domain Bacteria; kingdom Bacillati; phylum Bacillota; class Bacilli; order Lactobacillales; family Streptococcaceae; genus Streptococcus; species Streptococcus sp. UBA4344. The sequence goes on along the minus strand of NZ_DGTE01000024.1, from coordinate 10,769 downwards.
GCTAAAAGTGGAATCGTTGTTTCATCTGTCTGACCAAAGACACGATACTGCATAAGCCCAAAAATCCGTTGCACAGCAGTCACATAAGGATCTTTGTGATTGCCTGTCCCTGATTCAAAGAGAATTCCTCGCAAAGAGTTCACGGATAGCACCACACCTGCAAAGTTTTCCCCCATGGAATCAATCGTATCAGCTAACAATTCAACACTGCTTTCATACTTAGGATTAATGAGGGTTTGTGCCTCACTAATGTTGACAATATAGTGAGACATATCCATTTCCGTTTTCGTTGGTTGAGCTTTCAAGAGTTGCTTACAACGTTTCCCATTGTTAACAATGTCGGCTGAAAGAAGAGATAACACTGAGAAAATTTGAGCATTCAGCAGGTTGCCTTTTAAGCCTGAAAAGTCAAACGTCACCACTTGTTCAGAAGAAATATCTTGAAATTCTGTAACCCCTTCAAACATCTCGGCATTCGTCGTTAGTAACTCATTAAACGTATTATAGATACGGTTAATTGATTTCATTTCCAAGTCATCAGGATTCTTTTGTTGGTTTAATTGGCGTTTGCAATCAGCCACGTAGAGGACAAAGTCAGATAAGATAGGATATTCCTCATTAACCAGATCGGTAGCTTTCAAGCGCTCGGGATACCGTTTAGGGTTTCTCGTCCACAAGCCTTCATCAATGTAAAAGTCATTTAAGAGGCCACCAAAGGTTGTTAAATCATCTCCTGTTACTTCATCATTTAGTAGTTTAAAAATGCTCTTAAGCTTATCAATGTGACGGTTATAAGATTTCTTTTTATCCACCTCTTCTCCATTTTCAGTGGTTACTGTCGGAAAGACCTGGAAGATGTTAATCCGATTTTCAGCCCCTGAGAGGTCTAACACCAGGCCGTGTTGCGCTCTGGTTTGTTCTAAGAAGGTACCGTTAGCATCAAAGTTGCGAATAAAGTGCCCTTTGGCGTAAAGGGTATCCGTATGCTTTAGCAGGAATGAACGTTGTCCCATTTTGGGATTCCCTGAGATAATCATGAAGGAACGAGTACGCCTGTCATCACGCTCTAAAAAGTTAAAGTTAACCGCACCTTTTGTCGGCGTCCATCCAAAATAAACGCCTCGCTCATCTTCTAATTTCGTATGGTTAAAGAAATAGCCACCTGCTAAATCATGCGCTCGAATGGTTGTCCCCTCACGATGATTCGGAAGATCAATTTGGTATTCTGCTGGAATAAAGGGACTATGGTATTCAAAATCTAATTCTCCCAAAAGAATGGTTGATTTGAAATTAGAGGTTTTATCCTTAATATCATCTACCTTACGAAAGAGTTCCTCTTTTGTTGAGGCAGAGACATAGACCCGAACATACATGCCTAACATGGCAATATTTTTCTTGCGAATATCACGGTCCAATTCCTGAAGGTCTTTAATTTCATCCAATTCTTGTTGGTTATCTGTTACCTTACTATTTCCTGTGATACGAGTAGATTTTTCCTCAATGGACTCCTTAATCTCTTGTTTTAGTTCTTTATTACTCTCCCGATACCAAGCTAAAAAGGCTCGTGTCTCTGGAATGAGTAACAATTCTGACAACCAAAAACGGTCCAATTCTTCTGACGGGTATTCATAAAATAACAAATCCGTATGATAACCGTCTCCACTCACCCAATAGCGGTCATGTCTTAAATCAATATTGCCTTGGGGTTGAACACGACTCAAAAAGGCTAAGTCGTATCCCGCTGCTTTTAGTTGACGTTGGCGTTTTTTGGATAATGTTGGCATTCAGTTCTCCTCTCTAAACCTTCTCATTCATGTTATTGTACTGTTTGATGATTTGTTCTTTTTTGGCAACACTAATGTCCTGTGGAATAAAGTCATTATTCCCATAGGTTTTAGCCTTTCGAACCAACTCATCCATTTCAGATGTGGTTGGAGCAAACAGTCATAAGATAAACTCGGTATTGTAAATTTCTTGTTGAATAGACTCTTCGACCTGCATATTGTTATGAAGCAATCGTTCTCGGTCTTCCAGTTGATAATAACGGCGAGACGTTGGAGAAAGTTTTGCTTTTTCTTGACGCACCAAGCTCAAATGATGCCGTAAGTCCGCAATCTGAGTGGTTGTATCTGTTGGTAACGTCGTCACTTCAATTTGAACATTGGTATTAAAATCGGTAATCCATTTCTCGAAGTTATCTAACGTACGGTTAACCTCATTATAGGAGAGAGACCCCAGGTCTTTGCCAGAAATCTCCATCAACTGCAGGTAGCCGTAATCAACCAACTCAATGTAAGCCTTATGATTATTGATGATATTTTTAACATCAAGTAATTCAACGGCAGAATGTAAGTCATAATAATCCTGTGTTTGGTGTTTGCTTGGTTGAAACCGTCCTAAAGGGCGCTTAACTTCTTCTGAAGAAGTTACTTGTCTAATCGCCATGGTTATTTGCCTCCCCTCTGATAGTTAATGCTGGTATAGCGTTTCCGACGGCGTCTGAAGAAGAGCACCATGCTGTGCCAATTTTTCTTGCCACCATTGGTTGGTAAGACCAGATATAAACACATGAGTGGTGTCAGTAAAATAAAGGCAATCATTTGTGGCCACTGATTCGTAGGAAATAGTCGCATCCCAAAGGTTAGGGCAGCAACCGCTGAACCTCCAATAAAGATAAAATCAACAATGAATAAGCCAATAATTTTAATTCGTGCTCGAATATCACGAGGCACGCCATATTTTTCAGTCATGAACATCTCCTTTACTAAGTGATAACTATATCGTAAGGGATAATTTGAAATTATGCTCTATAGGGACAAGTCAATTCCAAGCTAAGAGTGAGAGACATGAAAGTAAGCAAGAAATTATATAATTTTTTACACACAAAAAGGAGCCTCAGGCTTGAGACTCCTTAACAAGAGTAAAGAAAGCTTCTTCAGAAATAATAGTAATGTTCTGACCAGAAGCTTTTCGCTTCATGGCAGCTTCATATTTTTTCGACCGTTTATCTGGTTCAAACAGATCTAATTGTTTGTGACCAGCAATCAGAATCTCTGTCTGGGCAGAAACATAATTCTGGACGATAGCTCCTTGGTTTTCTAAAAATGTCACAGCATCTTGCCTTGTCATTGGTCTGAGACTTCCTGTAATCACCACAACTTTATCCGTTAAAGTGACCATAGGCATCACTCTTCGCTTTCATCAATCTCGGCTCCCTTAATATGATTTTGACCTTGCATGTGCTGACCAGCTTGATTAAGGGTTTGACCGGCAACTGTCATCTGTTGACGGGATTGTGACAAGCGTTGTGAGGCAGACGGAGAAGGTGATGACGTTGGTTTTGGTGGTGTATTGTCACTTGAATTTGGTTTAGAAGCCTTATCTAAACGAGGTTGAGCAGGTGATTGGCTTGGCGAACTTGAATTACCAGCTGTTGGGTCACTAACCCCACTAAACGCTTCACCTTCTGGCTCTGTCTGAATCGTTGGATCAGAAATACCACCAGACATGGTCGAAGTACCGCCAGTATCTTCTTCTGGGAAGAGGGGATCGCCGCCATAAGTGCCTGAAGGATTTAATCCATATTCATCTGGCTGTGGATTAAGATAAGATTCAAAGCCAGGTTTATCAGTAGCTGCATCATTTTTCAGCGCATCATAGACAGCATCATGACCTGCTTGAGCTTTGCTATCAAGATTATCCATCACACCACCTGCATAGTCTTTAGCTTTGCCAACTGCTTCTTTGCCCATCACATCCGCTAAGTTAACCATATTACTAACGCCACCTTTGGCAGCATTTTTGATACCTTGGTCCTTAACAGAATTATAGGCTCCTCTGAGACCGCCACCAGTTGCTGCTAGACTATTACCAATAAGTTTACTTCCTGTCGCAACAGCTCCTGGAACTTTACTAGCCACATTAGCACCAACTTGAGCAGCACCAACAGCTCCTGTGGCTAAAGCACCAGCACCTTGTGCAAAAGCATTTCCTGCCATCATAGCACCTATGAGCTGTTGAGCGGTATCACTATGACCTGTTGACACTCCAAGCCAGCGTTCAATCATAGCAACACCTTGCATGGCTGCTAGGAAAACACCAAGATAAACAAGCATTGAAGCTAAACATTGTTCCCACATATTCAAGCCATCAAAGAAGCCACCTGACAGTTTCGTCACTGCTGAAACAGATAAGGTTGGTAAGTCACGACAAATCTCTAGAGTGACTCGCATGATAACAACCTCAAAGAAAATTCCTGCAAAAGCGCCTCCAATAGTTCGCAATAACTCTTTATATTTCTTTGAATTAGAAAGAGATGAATAGCCCTGAAGCGGTGAAATCATAGCTTCAATAATAATATCAAAAATAGATTTAACAAGTTTTAATGCCATACTAAACAATAGGACAATTAAAATGCCATATTGTAAAAACATGCCAATCCAGTTAACCTTATAGCGAAGATAAACGGATTCAAAAGCATTTAAGCCATCTACAACCTTATGAGTTGTAATTGTTGCAACACCATCTTGAGATGAGTTTAATTTGTGTAAAAATAAACCTTTAATACCTGGATATGATTTTTCTAAATCATTCAGCTGTTCTGTATTCGATGCACCAAAGTTGGCTGTAAAATCAATTTTAGTCGCAAAATCCGCAGTATCTCTCTTATCTGCTGCATCTGTGATATTATTGACTGCTGTAGACCCTTCTTGAACAGGCTTGATATAGCCATAATTATCTAATGGAAACAGCGATTGATCAAAGTCATTCTCTAGCAAAACTTTTAAATCCACCACATTACTTTTCATAGGCTGAATCGCCAGTGAAGAATAAGCACTGCTATCATCTGAAGAACTCGTCTGGATTGCCATGGCATCTTGAGCAATAGCCGTCGAAATATTTGTTAAGGCAAATGGTAAAACAGCTGTTACAAGTGTTACCAACAAGAAATTGGTAATCACTCCTTTATATTTAATCGGCTTCGTGAAAACACCTGTAATGGCAGAAACAACTAGAATTAAAGTAAAGAGCGTTGTTCCTAAAATCTGAAACCAATAGAAAAACTTGCCAATAACCGTATTCGTATCCCCTAGATAGCCAAAAAGGCCAAAGAGTTTGAACATATTGTTAAAAACATGCTCTAAGGTTGCCGTAATCTGGTAAAGAGCTTTAGCAATTCCTCCTGGAATGGCCATCAGATAGGTTAAAAATGCCGGGGTAGGTTCCAAATAATTTCCCCAATAAGCATAGAATTCCGCAAATTTAGGAGAATCATTGGCATTGATTTTTCCAGTTAACCACGAACCACCAGTGTCAATTTCACTAACCAAATCTGAGAATGTCTGATATCTCAATAAGAACACCTACTTTCTTTTTTAGATGTTTTTATCGTAAGGGATAATTAAAAATCGTGCTCTATCGGGACAACTCAATTCCAAAAAGAAAAGAACTCCAATTATTATAGAGCTCTTTCTATACTAGGATTCGTTTGCTGTTCCTGTAAAATCATAATAATTACCATCAGCGTCATAGTCTTGTCGTAATTCGAATATTCGAATCTTTTTACCATTATCTGACAAAGCTACTTGATATAAAGAATCTCCAGTTTTAAGCGTAGGATTCTTTTCTTTTGTGTCAATTACAATTGTAAAATTGTTCGTTTCAGAAAGTTCATCATCATATTTTTTCAAAAAAGATTTTACATCGGATGGTACGTCATTGTCAGAAACTACCGAAAAGTAAGTTATTTCACCATTGCTGTTTGTGATTGTATTTGTTTTTTTATCAAAAGTAAGAGTATCAGATCCTTCAATAAAATTTAAACCTTCATACGCTTTATTTTCAGAATATCCTGTATAACTATCTTTCAATTCATTTTTGATAATCGTTTCAGTTGATTTTTGACCACATGCTGCCAAAGTAACAACTGCTAAACCAAGAGCTAACACTCCCAATAATCTCTTTAGTTTCATAATATTTCCCCTTTACTTCTTTGACCTCATTATATCAAATAGTGAGAGGCAAAAGCAAGTGATTATACATTTTGTTATATAACTTTTTAAATACTACTATTTCTAAATATCATACTTAATGTTAGATGCTCTAAACTCCTTCTGCTATCTATGATTAGTTTTTCTTATTGTATCATACTCACACTAAAAATGGCATTCAGGACACTCCTAAATACCATTATTTTTTAAATCACATCATCTTCAAACAAGTCGGCATAGTTATCTGAGAAGTCGTAATCTTCAAAATCACTACTGCTCTCCGTCACCACATCGTTAATGGCCGCTTGAATCATTTCACCTGGTGAGGTAAAACGTTGTTGCTGTGGTGAGGTAGCGTCATAGCGTGTCTTGAGTTTGGGAAGGTCACCTGTATTACTACCGACACTACTCATTAGCTGCAAGCGCCAATCAATAATATTGTTAAAGAGTTTTTTGGCACCAACCGCAACGTCTTGAAGTTCTAAGTTACGATGTGCACTCTCAACAGGAATATCCGCTAGGGTCATTGATTGATCAAATTCTTCCTGCAAAAACATGTAGCGATAAGGAAAGCTTGTTTTCTCATGACAGAAGATTGGATCGGTCGTGATTTTACGACCTGCATTATCTCTGCCTTTCACCCCACGTAAGATGACTGCTTCGCCTTCCTGAAGTTTAGCTAATTGTGTTGGCGTTAACAAATCCTGTCTTGGATTTTCAATCGCCACGTTGGGATTAGCCTCATCCAGGATGTTGCTTGAGCGACGGCGACGGGTAATTGTCCGTGACCCTAAATCCTTACTGAAGCGACTGTTAGTCTTATCAGAGGTTGATTTGACATAGATTTTAAGGGAACAGTTGTCTTGAATGGTTGCTGCGGTGTTCTCACCATACTTATCAACCAATTGCTCCAAGTTTTGAATCCAAAGGTAATAAAGAATGTTTTGACCTAACCCAATAGAAATTTTGGTTTCCATATGAGGAATCGCTGGGATATTGGTAAACTCGTCAAGAATATGTAAAATCCGATTGACACATTTTCGACCATTCGATAGGGCTAACTCATAATTGGCATTAAAGAGTTGGTCAAGAAATAGTGAGACAATACCGTTATATTCTGTTCGGTTTGGTGGGGTTACCAGGTAAATAACTTTTGGATGATCAGAATAAACTAAATTAATATCAGATTCTTGAAGGAGGTTCCCTTCTTGCTGGGTCAAAATAGTAACCTTGATATGGTCAAGAACAGGCATTTTGTTATACGCATCTAAACGGATAACCTTGCCTTGTTTTTGGTAGACTTTCTCAGCTGAGAATTGGTAATAGTGCTCTTGAATGTCACTTCCATCATTATTCGGATGATTAAAATCAATTGTTACAATAAACTCATCTGGTAGTTTAGGGGCAATAACATAGGTTAAGTAACCTTCTCCATCAATCAGAGCCGTTGCTTCCTTAACATGGGTTACCGTTCGTGTCGTAGTCCCCCATGATTCCTCGCTAGTAATCGTGATTTTTGCTGTTTTATGCGCAAAGTGATTAACCATATTTTGACTTGAACTTGAACGGAATTTCACCGATAAGCGACGAGGAAAGCCAACAGATTCCAAATCAATGGAGTTTTTTGAGGTGAGTTTGGCAATATTATCCTGGAGGAAAAGGTTAATTCCTGACATCATGCTTGAGAAAACATTTCCTTTGGTTTCTTCTGAAGCAAAGTCTGAGGAGCGAAAGTTTAAATCAGCCATATCTCTAAACTTAGAGAATTGTTTTTGATTAATCAGGCGAAGGTTATCAAAATAGACAGTGATTTTTGATTTCTTTCGCACTTGTTGATTCTTATCAGGGTTTTCAACGATTTCCCCAAAGTCATTCACAAAGACTTCTTCAGACCCTAAATCCGTTAGGAACTTAGCAATGTTACGGACAGTTACCGTATCCCAGGCATCATCTTCCCCATTTTTAGCTGTCTCGTTGGCACGGTCAATCAGCGCCATTGCAATCGCATTAAAGAGGGAGATTGACGTGTCTTCCCAATATTTCGCATTACCGTTTCCCATTCCTGGTTTGGTTTTACGGTAAATAGCTTCTGCCACCGCATTAACACGGGTTTGGGTCTTTTCATAATACCCTTTTTGAGCGGCATCGATAGCAAGGGCTAGTGGGTTATAAGACATGGACCAATCCATGTTTTGGAACGATAGCACATTCACATCATAACCACGCTTGCGCATGGTTTTATAAGAGGATTGATAGTGTTCGCCTTTAGGGTCCGCAATTACTAGGGACGGTTGAATTTCTGCTCGACTATTAATGTCAATACTTGGCATAATATGCCCCTCGCCTTTTCCTGAACGGGTCATCCCAATACCAAGCATATTAGTGGTACTATCATCGATGTAATAATACCCTGAAGGGATTGATAGGTTGCCTAAAATGGTTTCTGCTGTCGTAATGTAACGACTAATTTTTCGGTTTTGCCACTGCATTTGCGTTCTTAGCGTCAAGCCTGCTAAATTCCCTTTCGTTTCATGCAGAACTGGCACACCGCCTTCCCCTGGATAGGTTTTGGTTTTATTCGGAACCTTTTTATATTGGTGATGGATGTCTTTTTCGGTCGCAAAGCGGTCATCCCCTTCTTCGTTGTTATTATAGTCTCGATACTCCTCAAAATTAATCCAAGCTGACTTCCAAGCAATGATTAAACCAATAATAAAGACAGGAATAGCTAAAATAGGTGCAATCACAAAGACTTTAGCATTGAGTAACTGGTGTAATAAGAGACTATTCCAATCAAAGATCACAACTTGGGTATCATCTCTAAGCGTGCTAAGTGCCAGATAAACATAGCGAATACCTGCCCTGAGAACAGTAACAAGGTAGTTTGTCAATAAGAAAGCAATCCCACTAAAGCCAAGTCCCATTAAAATGAAACTACGAAAGTTTTTAAAATGAAGAATCGGCTTCATTTCCTTGTCAAAGCGTTTGCGCTCTTGTTTGACAAACGGTAAGTGATAGATCAAGCGAAATAAAACGTTCCACACGATAAGCCCTACCGCTGTTGGCAAGTAGACCACCGCTCTTTTGAGAAAATGAATTAGCGATTGTTCTTGACGTGAAAACCATTGTTGCCAGTCAATACCCTGACGATTTTCCAAACTCTTTTTAATCTGTTCTACTTTAGTGACTAATCGGTATTTAATTGCTTCTCTCTCTTTGATCAATTGTCTAGCCTTCAAGTAGCCCTTTTTGATAAGAGGGACAAGCACTTGAACCAACAGGTAAGCTAAACAGCATGTCATTACAATAGTATTAAAACGACTCACCTTTGCCAGCTGAAGTAGGGTATAATAAATGACTTGTAACCACTCAAGCATAGTGATCACCTCGCAAATCTTCTAAAACTCTTTCCACCTTTTGCCCATAAAAATGGGAAAAGAGAAAGATTTTAAATTGTACCTGTGGAGAAGCTCTTTGGTAGCGCCTTAAATAAGGAAAGAGCCACTGCTCTAAACCTAAACGGATAATGGAGTGTTGGCTATGTCGGGTCTGCTTCAGGTAATTTTCAACTTGAAGCGAATCAGCCATCAACTCGTCATAATCAGTTGTCAGATGTTTTGCCATAAAACGAATATCCTTTCTGTATGTTTTACGACTTTACTATAAAGGATAATTAAAAATCGTGCTCTATAGGGACAAGTCAATTCCCTGTTAAAAGTCAGAGAAACATGAAAGTAAGTAAGAAGTTATATCATTTTCTAATTTAAGATTACTTTAAGATTTCTACAATTAATGGTATAATACTAGACATTTAGAAGGGAGACTTATGAAAAGTAAACATTACCAAGCTTTAGGAATTGGCTTATTCAGCAGTTTAGTGTTACTGACACCACAAGTAATGGCTGATGAAACAACACCAGTCACAGCAACAGCTTCTACTAATGCTGTAGTTACTTCAGAACCATCAACGTCAACTGAAGTCACCACTAACTACACTGATGATACTCAACTAAACCAAGCTATCTCTGAAGCAACAACTGAGGGAATAACTGCTGTTGAAACCGAAACGGAGACCTTTGAGAATACACAAGAAGCTCAGGCTAACTATGCTGAGCAAACAGAAATGGTTAAAGAAGTCACAAAGGATTATCAAGAGGCTAAAGCCACTTATCAAAAGGCTGAGCAGGATTATCAAAACTACCAAAAGCAAGAGCAGGCTTATCAAGATGAACTAGTCAAGTATCAGGAGTATGAAAAGAAGGTCCAACAATATAACGTTGATCAAAAAACGTATAACCTAGCTAAGGCTCGCTATGATGAAGACTACAATACCGCTTTAGGAAATACTAATAAAACGGGTTACCTTCCTGAAGTTTTGGCTCAAAACCTCATTTTTCGTTCCGAGCCAAATGCTACTCAAACCTTTACAGGTAACATTATCCCTGATGAGATTCTAGAAACCATCGTTAAGGATAGCCACGGCTGGATGGATCCTGGAACTGTCACTGCTTATGCCCCAGGACAAACGGTTACTACCACAGGAAGATGGAACACAGCCCTAATGGATATAGGCGATACCGTTGTGGTAGATTATTCTGGTCTTGAGCACTCTAGCTTCTCGGGCTATCAATTAAAGCGAGTTCGTTATACTTATCGCCTCATTGATACAACCCATTATTCTGGTAAAGTGATTTTTCAGGCCATCGATGACCCTACTGTTACGTCTTACACACATATCTATAACAAGGATGGTATCACTCAAAGTTCCTTTGAAATGGA
>NZ_DGTE01000019.1:0-36860 GCF_002393675.1 Streptococcus sp. UBA4344 | reverse complement strand
TGCATGAATGGGCCATGCATTTTGAGACGCTTTATGGGCGTGATGGACTTGGTCGTTTGGCGACAGATGTGGCTGACTTGATTCCGTCTAGTCCAGCTGTGACAGTTGTAGGGGTAAAATATCCAATTTTCAAGACTCTCCAAGGTCGTTTGACTGGATTGAAGCATTTAGAAACAATCTTCAACTATCAATCGGAAAGTCTACCACTGTTAGAGCTTCTGCAAGCATTTATGCAAGATTTCTCAGAGCAGTATTTGCAAGCTAAAATTCAAGAAAATGCTTTTGAGTTTTCAGATATTGCGCATTTTGCTATTCAAATTTTGGAAGAAAACCCTGATATTCGAGAACTATATCAAGAAAAATATCATGAAGTCATGGTCGATGAGTACCAAGATAATAACCACACGCAAGAACGTATGCTTGAATTATTATCAAACGGTCATAATCGTTTCATGGTGGGGGATATTAAGCAATCGATTTATCGTTTTCGCCAGGCTGATCCACAAATTTTTAACCAAAAATTCAAGGATTTCCAAGAACATCCTGAACACGGGCAACTGATTTTGCTGAAAGAAAATTTCCGTAGTCAATCAGAGGTTTTAGATGCAACAAATAGTGTTTTCACACATTTAATGGACGAAGCTGTTGGGGAAATTTTGTATGATGGCATGCATCAATTGGTGGCTGGTAGCTCCGCACAAAAAGAAGTTCATCCAGAAAATGAGACTCAGGTTCTGATTTACGATACTGATGATAGTAGCGATTTACCAGAAAATGCTGAAGATGACCAAATCAATCCCAATGAAGTGAAATTGGTGGCTAAAGAAATCATTCGTTTGCATAATGAGGAAGATGTTGCCTTTGAAGATATTACCTTGTTAGTATCATCACGCACACGTAATGATAGCATTTTACAGACCTTTGAGCATTATGGTATCCCTTTGGTAACTGATGGCGGTGAGCAAAATTACCTCAAATCAGTTGAAGTAATGGTGATGCTTGATACGCTTAGAACATTGGATAATCCGCTCAATGACTATGCTTTGGTAGCTCTTATGCGCTCACCGATGTTTTCTTTCAACGAAGATGACCTTGCTCGTCTGGCACTTCAAACGATAGAAGATGAGCACAAAGCTAATTTGTACCAAAAATTGAAATATGCTTTAGCTAATCAAGGTCAGCATGCAGAATTGGTAACACCAGCTTTACGTGAAAAATTAAAAGATTTCATGACTTGCTTTAGCAAGTGGCGTGATTTTGCCAAATGGCATTCGCTATATGATTTAATCTGGAAGATTTATAATGAGCGTTTTTATTATGATTATGTGGGGAATTTACCACGTGCTGAACAGCGTCAAGCTAACTTATATGCCCTAGCACTTCGTGCCAATAATTTTGAAAAGACAGGCTTTAAAGGTCTATCACGCTTTATTCGCATGATTGACAAGGTTCTTGAAAGCGAAAACGACCTTGCTGATGTTGAAGTGGCACTTCCTAAGCATGCGGTTAATTTGATGACCATCCATAAAAGTAAAGGTCTTGAGTTTAAGTATGTCTTTATTTTGAATCTTGATAAGAAATTCAGCATTCAAGATATGATGTCACCTTTGATTTTGTCACGTCAAAATGGTGCCGGTATCAAATACCTAGCAGACATGAAAGAGGAATTGGATACCGATGCTTTTCCAACTGTTAAAGTTAGTATGGATACGCTACCTTATCAACTCAATAAACGTGAGCTTCGCTTAGCGACTTTGTCTGAGCAAATGCGACTTTTCTATGTTGCCATGACGCGTGCAGAAAAGAAACTTTATCTGGTTGGTAAAGCTAGCTCTGAAAAACTGGTTGATAAATACAGCGGCAAATCCGAAAATAACCACCTACCGGTAGCAGAACGAGAAGCCTTTATGACTTTTCAAGATTGGATGCTAGCTATTCATGAAGCATACAAGAACTTGCCGTTTAGGGTTGAATTTGTCACAGATGATGATCTTACCGAGGAAAAGATGGGTCAGATTGAAGTCAAGTCAGCTATCACACCAGATGATTTGAAAGATAACCGTCAGTCTGAAGATATTATTGAAGCTTTGGATAGGTTAGAGGCTGTTGAAAAGCTAAATGCTAAGTATCAAGCAGCGATTAATCTTCCAAGTTTGAGAACACCGAGTCAAGTTAAAAAACTCTATGAGCCGGTTATGGATGCTGATGGTGTTGACATCATGACAAAAGCTTATCAGGTTAAACCAACATTTGAGCTTCCAGATTTTTCAAAGAAAGCAAAAGTAGAAGCAACGGCGATTGGTTCTGCCATGCACGAACTCATGCAGCGCATTGCCTTGTCTTCTCAAGTGACTTTAGAGGACATTACGACGGCTTTGACACAGGTCTCAGCTGATGATGAGGTGAAATCACGCATTCATCTTGAAAATGTTTTAGATTTCTTTGAAACCTCTGAACTTGGTCAGTTGATTCAAGAAAATGTCGATAAGATTTATCGTGAAGCGCCTTTTGCCATGTTAAAAGAAGACCTTGAAAGTGGCGAAAACTTCGTTGTCCGTGGGATTGTCGATGCTTATCTAGTTCTAGAAGATCGTATCATTCTTTTGGATTATAAAACTGATAAATACACAAATAGCCAAGAAATCAAGGAACGTTATCAAGGGCAAATGGCATTATATGCTGAGGCTCTTAGCAAGTCATATCATATTGAACAAGTTGATAAATACCTTGTTTTACTTGGTGGAGAACGTTTAGAAGTTGTAAAACTGTAACATAAAAAAGTGACCGTAAGCATTGTGCTTGCGGTCGCTTTTAGTATAGTATATTGTATTATTGTATATTGAAAAAAATAAAGATGAGTTGGACGAATTAGTTCCAGAATTTGGCAGCAATTTCTTGCCCTTGTTTGATTTTAGCCCATTGTTGTGGGATAGCCAATTCATTTCCTGAATCACATGAGGCAAAACCACATTGATGAGAAAGGAAAAGACGATCTTTAGGGATGATGTGACTAGCTTCTTCAAGCATTTTAAGAGCACGTTCTTCATCATCAAGGTCAGTTGTTTTACTTGAAAGGAGTCCAAGAACAACTTCAGCGTCTTTATCTTTCAAGCTTTCAAGAGCTTTAAGATCACCAGCTACTTCACTATCCCATTCAAGGAAGAAACGGTCATAGTGTTGGTCTTTCAAGAATTTTGTAGCGATAGCTTCATAAGTACCACCAGCAGCAGAACGGCTTTCGTAGTTACCGCGGCAGTTATGAGTCCAAACTTTCAAACCAAGTTCGTGTCCGTAGTCAGCAACTTCGTTATTAACTGCGATAAATTCATCAGCAAGATCAGCAAGGGCGCTGTTTCCTTCAGCGAAGAATCCAGCAGGGTTTGATTCATCAAAAAGTTCCCAAAGACAGTCGTCAAATTGGATAATTTCACCACCGACTTCTTTGTATTCTTTCAAGAATTCTTTGTAGGCATTGATAAGACCAGCTTTAAGTTCTTCGTTTGTTTTATAAACTTGATCTTCGCCAGCAAGTTTATTGAAGACAGTGAATTCTGTATATGCGTGTGCAGGTCCCCAAATTGTTAGTTTAGTATCAGTATCGCCAGCTTCTTCTTTAACTAGTTTATAGATATCAAGGAAGTGGTGGTTTTTACCTGAAAGTGGTTCAGTGATACGGATACCGATATCTTTACGTGTTTCAAAGTGTCCACCATCGTGGTCTTGGAATGTGTAACCATGGTCAGCAATGTAGCGTTCAATTCCTTTAAGACCCCAGACAAAGTCAAGGTGCCACATAGATTTTGAATATTCACCATCGGTTAAGACATCAATGCCGTTTGCTTTTTCTTCAGCGATAACTTTTTTAATATCAGCTGTTTCAGTTTCTTTATAGCCATCAAAAGCATCGTAGAATGGGTATTTGATATCATCACGATGTTCGATGGCTGTTTTGTATTCACGTAAGTCAGCTGGGCGTAGAAGAGACCCAACTAGTTGAAATTTTGATTTAGCCATGTTATGTACCTCATTTGTTTTTGTGATTTCTATTGTAGCTGAGCTTTTCCATTTTGAAAAATAGTTATTTTTTTAGGACTATGTATAGTTTTAAACTATAACTAAATTTTTCAAAATTTCTGTCTAATTAACTGAAAATTTGATATACTAAGAAAATACAGATGATTTAAAAGGAGATTTGTGATGGATATTTGGGAAAAATTGTATGAAGCAGCTAAAAAGGACTTTAATCCTCATTATGTGACACCTTTTATCTATTCAAATCATGTTGTCGCAGCAATTGAGGCTGAAGATGGTCAGATTTTTACGGGATACTGCTTTGAAGCAACATCAGGTGTTTTTCACTTGTGTGCTGAACGTGCAGCTGCCTTCAATATGTTTCAACAATCGGGTCAAACCACCATCAAACGTATTATTGCATTTCGGGATAAGCCGCCTTATGGTGAAGGTTCAGGGATGCCTTGTGGTGCTTGCCGTGAATTTTTGATGCAATTGTCGCCTAAAAACAAAGATTTGGAATTTATGCTGGACTATGAAAAGCGTGAAACCATCACTTTGGGGGAACTTATGCCATTATGGTGGGGTGAAGAACGTATGGCAGCAGGCATTGATGATTTAGACTAATAATATAAATACAGCGAGGTTGAGGATGCGAGATAATCACTTACATACACATTTTTCTTACGATTCAGATGCACAGTTTGAAGACTATTTAGACCATTATAGTGGTGATATTGTGACAACTGAGCACTATGATTTGTCAAATCCTTATACTAAACAAGATGACATTCCAGATTATCAAGCTTATTCACAAGAAATTGCTGAGCTCAATAAAAAGTATGGTAACCGCATTAAAAAAGGTATTGAAATTGGTTATTACCAACCGCGTGAAGCAGACATTTTAGCCTTTTTGGCAGATAAGGAGTTTGATTTGAAACTTTTGTCTGTTCACCATAATGGAACTAATGACTATCTTGATGACGAAGTGGCTGATATGGATAAGGATACCATTATTCAAGAGTATCTGGACAAATTAGAATATGCCATTGGTCGTGTGGAGGCTGATGTTTTAGCTCACTTTGACTATGGTTTTCGTATTTTTGATTTGACTGTTGATGACTTAAAAGCTTACGAGCCACAATTAAAACGTATTTTCCAAAAGATGATTGATTATGATTTAGCCTTTGAACTTAATAGTAAGTCAATGTACTTGTATGGTAAAGAAGACCTTTATCGTTATGCTTTAGGTTTAGTCAAAGACCTAGGCTGTCATAAGTATTCGATTGGTTCTGATGGTCACAAGTTGGAACATTTTCGACTAGCCTTTGATAAAATCCAAGACTTACTAGATGAATTTGGCATTGAAGAGTGGGAGATTTTATAAAATCTCTATTAGGTTTAATTTTTAACAAAAAATCCCCTGAGCATAAAGCTCAAGGGACTTTTTATTTAACAATTAGTGAGAAATACGTTTGCGGGCTGCTTTTTTACGATTTTCTTGAATGAAAGCAGCTTTTTCTTCTTCAGGATCGATGATTTTTTTCTTAACTGCGAAAATAGCACCAGCAACAGTAGCAGCTGTGGCTACAACACCAGTAGCAAGACCTTTAGCAAATGCAAATTTTTTAGCCATAATAAATTCCTCCTCACTGATAAGAACAGGGAGTATAAAGAACTTTTATACTCTTTTACAGCAGTAGGATTTGTTTTCTTGTCCTACCACCTTATGTTATAATAATGGTAACGAAAATTGCCTAAAAATTCAAGTGAAAACGTTATATTTACTAAAAAAATCAGGCTTAGGACGGATAAAAAATAGATGTCAAAAAAAATAAAATTGCTAGCCGTGGTAGGACCAACGGCTGTTGGAAAAACAGCTCTTGGAATTGAGTTAGCAAAACAATTTAACGGAGAGATTATCAGCGGTGATAGTCAGCAAGTCTACCGTCATTTAGATATTGGAACGGCAAAGGCAACGCCTGAAGAACAGGCAGCAGCTCCTCACCACTTAATTGATGTGCGTGATGTTGATGAAACTTATTCTGTTTATGACTTTGTGACAGAAGCCAAAGCTGCTATCGATGATATTGTTAGTCGAGGTAAGTTGCCTATCATTGTTGGAGGAACTGGACTTTATCTTCAAAGTTTGCTAGAAGGTTATCATTTAGGCGGTGAGATTGACCAAGAAAAAGTCCTCGCTTACCGAAAAGAATTGGATTTGTTAAGTGATGAAGAGCTTTTTGAAAAAATAGCAGAGCAGAAGATCGAGATTCCTCAAATCAACCGCCGTCGTGCCATTCGTGCCTTGGAGTTAGCTAAGTTTGGACAAGATTTGCAAAATAAAGAAACCAACTATGATGCTTTTTTGATTGGCTTAAATGATGATCGTCAGGTTCTGTATGATCGCATTAATCAGCGTGTTGACCTCATGGTTGAAAATGGTGTTTTGGATGAGGCTAAATGGCTTTTTGATCATTACCGTGATGTTCAAGCGGCACGAGCTATTGGCTATAAAGAGCTTTTCCCGTATTTTGCAGGAGAAGAAACACTTGAAGCTTGCGTTGAAAAATTAAAACAAAACACACGTCGCTTTGCTAAGCGCCAATTAACATGGTTTAGAAACCGTATGGTGGTTCGATTTTATAATGTTTCAGAAGCGGATTTTAAAGCAAAAGTAAGTGCCGATGTTGACTGTTTTTTAAATGAAAAGAAAATGTAAGGGAGTAAAACGCTCCCTTTCACTTTTGAAAAGAATTTATGATATAATGGGTTTTACGGATTAATTAAGAAAAGGGGTGAGTACATGATTGAAACAAGCGAACATCAAGAGCGCGTGATTTTACTAGGAGTTGAACTGCCAGATACAGAAAACTTTGAAATGTCTATGGAAGAACTGGCTTCTCTAGCTAAGACAGCAGGAGCTGAGGTAATCTCTTCATATCGTCAAAAACGTGAAAAATATGATAGTAAATCATTGATTGGTTCAGGAAAATTAGCTGAAATCAAGGCGATTGTTGACGCTGATGAGATTGATACTGTCATTGTTAATGACCGTTTGACTCCACGTCAAAATGTTAATTTAGAATCAGAACTTGGTGTTAAAGTGATTGATCGCATGCAGTTAATTTTGGATATTTTTGCCATGCGCGCTCGCAGTCATGAAGGTAAATTGCAAGTTCATCTGGCTCAACTCAAATATATGTTACCTCGCCTTGTCGGACAAGGGGTTATGCTTAGCCGACAAGCAGGTGGAATTGGTAGTCGTGGACCAGGTGAAAGTCAATTGGAGCTTAATCGTCGTTCTATCCGCAATCAAATTGCAGACATTGAACGTCAATTAAAAGTGGTTGAAAAAAATCGCGAGACTGGGCGCGAAAAACGAACAGAGTCTCAAGTCTTTAAAATCGGACTCATCGGTTACACCAACGCTGGTAAATCAACTATTATGAATGTGTTAACAAATGATAAGCAGTATGAGGCTGATGAGTTATTTGCGACTTTGGATGCCACAACCAAGCAAATTTACCTGCAAAATCAATTTCAGGTGACGTTGACGGATACTGTTGGTTTTATTCAAAATTTACCGACAGAATTGGTTGCTGCCTTTAAATCAACGTTAGAGGAAAGTCGTCGCGTTGATTTACTTTTGCATGTGATTGATGCTAGTGATCCAAATCATGCTGAACACGAAAAAGTGGTTTTGAATTTGTTAAAAGAGTTAGATATGTTGGACATTCCACGTTTAGCTGTTTATAACAAAATGGATGTTGCTGAGCATTTTGCAGCGACAGCTTTTCCAAATGTGCGTATTTCAGCGCGTGATAAAGAAGCTCGTTCACTGTTACGTCGTTTGATTATCAATGAAATTCGTGAGATTTTTGAACCCTTTAGTATTCGTGTTCACCAAAGTCAAGCTTACAAGCTTTACGATTTGAATAAAATGGCTCTGCTTGACCGTTATGATTTTGCAGAAGAATATGAAACAATTACAGGTTACATCAATCCTAAAAATAAATGGAGACTAGAAGAATTCTATGACTGATTATATAAGCTTAGCTTTAAAATATGGTGGTTTTACATCACTAGATAAAGTGTATTTGCAAAATACTTTAGAAGGTTTAACTGATGGACAAAAACTAAGTTTTATCACGCCACCTCCAAGTGTTATCAATGCTTATTTTGCAGAAATGTATCAAAAGCAATCTCCGCAAGCAGCAACGGATTATTATTTTGAATTGTCAAAAGAATTGCATTTGTTAAATGATAAACCTTCTTTTGATGAACATAAACCGTTTATTCGCTTGAATTTATCAGGAAAATCATATGGTTTTACCTATGAAAATGACAAAGAAGTCGCTCGCGTTTTTTCTGAAAAGAATGAGGCCTTGACGACTGATGTCTTGTTTGAATTGGCACAGGTTTTTCCTCAATATAAGATTTATGTTGAAGAAGGAAATATCAAAATGTCAAAAATAACTTTTGATGATCAAGAGCTAGAAGACCTAACGCCAGAAAATAGTCTGCTCAGCCATGTTTCAAAATTAAAAGGAAATATGGTTAAGCTAAAAAGTTTTAATCGCGATGAATTGTCAGACTTGCTAGCTCATTATCAAGGGCAAGTTTATTACACGTTTGATCAACGTGAATTTATCGCTTATGTAAAAGTATCGCATTAGGAAGGATAATTAAAAACCTCGGTTTTTATAGGTATATATGGAATTACAATTTTTGGGAACAGGAGCGGGTCAGCCCTCAAAGTTACGTAATGTGTCAAGTTTAGTGTTAAAGTTGCTTGACGAAATTAACGAAGTTTGGATGTTTGACTGTGGCGAAGGAACTCAACGTCAGATTTTAGAGACGACAATTCGTCCTCGTAAAGTGAAACGCATTTTTATCACGCACTTGCATGGTGACCATATTTTTGGTCTTCCTGGATTTTTGGCAAGTCGTGCTTTCCAAGCAAATGAAGAACAAACAGACCTTGATATTTATGGTCCTGTTGGTATTCGTTCATACGTTTTGAGCAGTTTGCGTTTGTCAGGTGCTCGTTTGCCATACCGTATTCATTTTCATGAATTTGACGAAAACAGTCTGGGCAAAATCATGGAAACTGATAAATTTGTGGTTTATGCTGAAAAACTTGATCATACTATTTTCTGTATTGGCTACCGTGTGATGCAAAAAGACTTGGAAGGAACGCTTGATGCAGAAGCTTTGAAGGCTGCTGGTGTGCCATTCGGTCCATTATTTGGAAAAATTAAGAGCGGTCAAGATGTTGTTTTAGAAGATGGCACAAAAATCATCGCTAAAGATTACATTTCAGCACCGAAAAAAGGGAAAGTCATTACTATTTTAGGTGATACTCGTAAGACTGATGCTAGTGTCCGTCTTGGTTTAGGAGCTGATATCCTAGTTCATGAGTCAACTTATGGTAAGGGTGATGAAAAAATTGCTCGTAAACATGGACACTCAACAGGAACTCAAGCGGCTCAAATTGCTAAAGAAGCATCAGCTAAAATGCTTTTACTCAATCACGTTAGTGCACGTTTCTTGGGACGTGAATGCAAGCAGATTGAAAACGATGCACAAGCAATCTTTGAAAATACACACTTGGTTAAAGATTTGGAAGAAATTAGCTTATGAGAATAATTGCTATTACGGGAGCAAGCGGTGGACTTGCTCAGGAAATTGTTAAACAGTTACCAGCTGAAGATTTTGTTATTGCTTTAGGACGCAGTGCTGAAAAACTTAAAAAATGTTATGCAAGTCGTCCAAATACAGCTTGTTATGAACTAGATATGACAAGTGATCTGGCTATTTTTGAGATGGTTGAAAAACTGTATGCAGAACACGGTCATATTGATGTCTTTATTAATAATGCTGGTTATGGTGATTTCAGTGAGTTTGATGCCTACACGACTGCTCAAATTCGTGACATGTTTGATATCAATACTTTTGCTACGATGACATTTTCACGTTTGGTTGGGCACAAGATGAAAGAGGCTGGTCACGGGCATATCGTTAATATTGCTAGCATCGCTGGTTTGATTGCGTCAGCCAAATCATCTGTTTATTCTGCGACAAAATTTGCTGTGATTGGCTTTTCAAACGCTCTTCGTTTGGAATTAGCTGGTAGCAAGGTCTACGTGACAACGATTAATCCAGGGCCTATTGCAACAACATTTTTTGATAAAGCAGACCCATCTGGAGAATATCTAAAAAGTGTTGGACGTTTTGTTTTACAACCTGAAGAAGTGGCTAGACGTACAGTCGCTATCTTAGGTAAAAATAAGCGAGAAGTGAATATGCCCTTGTCAATGGCAGCAGCTCACAAGTTCTACACACTTTTCCCGAAAATTACAGATTTCTTAGCGCGAAGAGTTTTTAATTACAAATAACTAACTTTCAATTCTACGTAAGAAGTGAGAAGTGAATGATAACAAGTAAATACCAATGGAAAAATATTGAAAAAGAGCCAGATGATGGCTTTTTTGAACTGACAAAAAAGGAAAATATCACTGCCTTAGCTAGTAAGATTCTCTATAGCCGAGGGGTTGATAATGAAGAAAAACTAACACAATTTATATCAAATGATTTATCTCAACTGCATGACCCATATCTTTTACATGATATGGATAAGGCGGTTGCTCGTATCCGTCAAGCGATTGAGAATTACGAACAAATTTTGGTTTATGGTGACTATGATGCCGATGGCATGACAAGTGCTAGCATTATGAAAGAAGCTCTTGAAATGCTAGGAGCTGAAGCCCAAGTTTATCTCCCAAATCGTTTCGTTGACGGCTATGGACCAAACGAATCTGTTTACAAATACTTTATTGAACAGCAACAGGTTTCTTTGATTATCACGGTGGACAATGGTGTTGCTGGGCATGAGGCGATTAGCTATGCACAAAGCCAAGGAGTTGATGTCATTGTAACTGACCACCATGGCCTTCCCGCAGAGCTTCCAGATGCTTTTGCTATTGTGCATCCCGAACATCCAGATGCTAACTATCCTTTTAAATACTTAGCTGGCTGTGGGGTGGCTTTCAAAGTGGCTTGCGCCTTGCTTGAGTCAATTCCAACTGAAATGTTAGATTTGGTAGCAATTGGAACCATTGCTGATATGGTCAGCTTAACGGATGAAAACCGAATTATGGTTAAAGTTGGTCTTGAAATGCTCAAACAGACAGAACGCATCGGTTTAATGGAGTTAATGAGGGTATCTGATATTGAAATTTCAGATGTTAACGAAGAAACCGTTGGTTTCAAAATCGCTCCTCAACTAAATGCGTTAGGTCGCCTCGATGATCCTAATCCAGCTGTTGAATTATTGACTGGATTTGATGACAAGGAAGCTCTTAGCATTGCTCAAATGATTAATGCCAAAAACGAAGAGCGTAAAGAAATCGTTCAAAAAATTTACGATGAAGCGATGAGTATGGTTGATTTAGATAAGCCAGTTCAAGTTTTAGCTAAAGAAGGTTGGCATCCAGGTGTTCTAGGGATTGTCGCTGGTCGTATTTTGGAGCACATTGCTCAGCCAGTTATTGTCTTAAACATTGAAGATGGTATGGCAAAGGGTTCAGCAAGAAGTATTGAAGCTATCAATATTTTCCATGCTCTTGATGAACATCGAGATTTGTTTAAGGCTTTTGGTGGACATGCTGGTGCAGCTGGTATGACCTTGCCAGTTGAAAATCTTGAACAATTGTCACAAGTTCTATGTGATTATATCGCTGAAAACGACATTGATTTGTCTCAGAAAAAGACTTTGGTCATTGATGAAGTGCTGGAACTTTCAGAAATTGATTTAGATACTGTCAAAAGTCTTGAGAAAATTGCACCGTTTGGAATGGATAATGCTAAACCTGTCTTTGAAATTAAGGATTTTGTAGTCAAACAAGCACGTACTATGGGGCAAAACGGGGCTCATTTGAAGCTAAAAATTGCTCAAGGCTCAACAAATGTTGATCTTGTTGCTTTCAATCAGGGACATTTAGTACAGGAATTTCAACAAGCGCAAAATCTTTGCCTAGCAGTAACCTTATCTATAAACA
The DNA here is from genome assembly GCF_002393675.1 of Streptococcus sp. UBA4344. Classification (NCBI taxonomy): domain Bacteria; kingdom Bacillati; phylum Bacillota; class Bacilli; order Lactobacillales; family Streptococcaceae; genus Streptococcus; species Streptococcus sp. UBA4344. Next base: position 24,786 of record NZ_DGTE01000019.1, on the reverse strand, counting down.
AATGGAATGGTCAGACAACTGTCCAGTTGATGTTAGAAGATGCTCGTGTAGATGGTATTCAACTAATTGATATTCGTTCAAAAAATGCGAGCCTTCCAGAACGTGTGCCTGTTTTGAGTCAAGATACCAGCGCTAGTGAAGTCGTTGTTTTAGATATTCCAGAGAATGCTGATGAACTCAAATCGCTTTTTGTGGGACGCCAATTTGATGCTGTGTACTTTAAAAATCACATCAAACGCGCCTATTATTTGACAGGTTATGGAACACGTGAACAATTTGCTAAATTGTATAAAACCATTTACCAATTCCCAGAATTTGACGTACGATATAAATTAAAAGAGCTAAGCCAATATCTCAATATCCCAGATATTCTTTTGGTGAAAATGATTCAAATCTTTGATGAACTTGATTTTGTAACCATCAATGACGGCGTTATGGTCGTAAATAAAGATGCTCAAAAACGTAGCATTTCAGATAGCCAAATCTATCAACAACTTAAGAAAGAAGTGAAGTACCAAGAATTAATGGCTTTAGGCACTCCACAAGAAATTTACGATTGGTTGATGGATGAGAATTAAGAAAACTATGATAAGCTTTAACTTATCATAGTTTTTTATTACACATAGTAAGCGCTCGCTAAATATTTGTTTTTCTATTGAAACAGAATTATAATGAGATTATGTAGGAATTATTTGCTACAAAAAATTTAAATGGCTTATTGAATTTTTTCTTGTAATAAGGAGGTTTCTTATGTGTACTGCGATTACTTATACAACTAAAGATAGTTACTTTGGACGTAATCTTGATTTGGATTTTTCATACAATGAAACGGTGACCGTTTGTCCTAGAAATTACCCATTTTCATTCAAGCATCAAGGAGAAAATGATGCTCACTATGCTATGATTGGTATGGCAACTGTGGTGGCCGATTATCCGCTTTTTTATGAAGCTGTTAATGAAAAAGGAGTTGGTATGGCAGGGTTGAATTTCCCTGAAAATGCTGACTATAAAGAAGTAGCAAAAGGTAAAGATAATGTTGCTTCCTTTGAATTGATTCCATGGCTTTTATCTCAGTGTGATTCTGTTGCACAAGTTAAAGAACTTTGTCAAAATCTTAATGTCACTAATGAAGCATTTAGTGCGGATTTTCAACCAAGTCCTCTGCACTGGTTGATTGCAGACCGTCAAGAAGCTATTGTGTTGGAATCAGTAGCAAGTGGACTCAAGGTTTATGACAATCCAACTGGTGTTTTGACTAATAATCCAACTTTTGATAAACAATTGTTTAACTTGAACAACTACCGTCACCTTTCACCAAAAGTTTCCGACAATCTTTTCTCTACAGAAATTCAATTAGATACCTATAGTCGAGGAATGGGAGGGTTAGGTTTGCCTGGTGATTTGTCATCAATGTCACGCTATGTTAAAGTGGCATTTACTAAATTAAACTCAGTCGCAGAAGATAGTGAATCAAGTAGTGTCAATCAATTCTTCCATATCTTGAAATCAGTTGAACAACAAAAGGGATTGTGTTATGTGGATGAGAGTGGTAAATACGAATACACTATTTACAGTTCATGTATCAATGCTGATAAGGGAATTTACTACTACACAACTTATGATAACTCACAAATCACTGCAGTAGATATGCATAAAGAAAATTTGGATGACAGTAAGCTAGTGACTTATCCACTAGTTAAAGAATGGCAAGTAAATTATCAAAATTGAGTTTTATAAAATTTATCTTCTAAATTCTGTTCCTTTTTCCAAAAAATATGCTATAATGAAATGTAAAACATTTTTTGGCAAAAAGCCCATAGAAAGAAGAAAATGGATTTAAAAAATTATATCGCTACAATTGAAAACTATCCTAAAGAAGGAATCACTTTCCGTGATATTTCTCCTTTGATGGCAGATGGAAATGCTTATAGCTATGCTGTTCGCGAAATTGTACAGTATGCTACTGACAAAAAGATCGACATGATTGTTGGTCCTGAGGCTCGCGGATTTATCGTAGGTTGCCCAGTTGCATTCGAGCTTGGAATTGGTTTCGCACCAGTTCGTAAACCTGGTAAATTACCACGTGAAGTAATCTCAGCAGATTACGAAAAAGAGTACGGTATTGATACACTGTGTATGCATGCTGATGCTATTAAACCTGGACAACGTGTCCTTATCGTTGATGACCTTTTGGCAACAGGTGGTACTGTGAAAGCTACTATCGAAATGGTAGAACGCCTTGGTGGTATCGTTGCTGGATGTGCTTTCCTTGTTGAATTGGACGGACTAAACGGACGTAAAGCCCTTGAAGGTTATGATACGAAAGTTTTGATGAATTTCCCTGGATAATTATAGTTAAAAACTATAACTGCTTAAAGAAATTATATAATTGAAAACTATATCTCCATCTTTTATAATATTACTTAAATATAATATTATAGAGTGGAGATATTTTCATGCCAATAAAACTTGATAAAGAATTACCGGCCTTAGACATTTTGCGCAAAGAGAATGTCTTCATCATGGATAATAAACGAGCAAAACATCAGGATATTAGACCGATGGATTTTCTCATCGTCAATCTTATGCCGACTAAAGAAGTGACAGAGATGCAACTTTTGCGTCTTTTAGCTAATACACCTTTGCAAATCAATGTTGAATTTCTTTATATGACCAGCCATGAGTCGAAGAATACAACGGCTGAGCATCTAGAAACCTTCTATAAAACTTTTGACGATGTCAAGCATAAATATTATGATGGCCTGATTATTACTGGTGCGCCAGTTGAAACATTGGCTTACGAAGAAGTGGATTATTGGGAAGAATTATGCCAAATCTTTGATTGGGCCAAATCCCATGTTTATTCAACATTGCACCTATGTTGGGGAGCACAAGCAGGGCTTTACTACAAATATGGTATTAAAAAAGTTTTGCTAGAGGAAAAACTGTCAGGTATCTTTTCACAAACTGTCAAACAACCTTCTAATCCGATTGTTCGTGGCTTTGATGATTGTTTCATGGCACCACATTCAAGATACACTGAAGTTAGACATGAGGATGTTGATAAGGTTGATAGACTAGAAGTTATCGCAGAAGGGCCGACAGTTGGGTTATCCATTGTAGCTAGCAAAGATTTACGTGAAGTCTATAGTTTTGGACATTTGGAATATGATCGTGAAACTTTGGATCGTGAGTATAAACGTGATGTTAAAGTAGGAAAAAATCCTAATGTTCCAGCGCATTACTATTTAAATGATGATCCAAACCAAGAGGTTCCAATGCAATGGAACTTGGCTGCAACAACTTTCTTTAGCAATTGGATTAATTATGCTGTTTACCAAGAGACACCTTACCAGCTAGAAGAGTTGGAAAAGGAACCTTGGTTTTACGGTTATTTGTGATTCAGTGACTTGCTTGTTTGATCTTGTTTAATCTTTGTCAGGTATAATTTTATAGATGTGATAATCTTTTAGGAATAATATTATGAGTTATTTAGAAAATTACAAATCAGGTAATCTTGTATTACCGAGCGCTTTGCTCTTTCATTATAAAGACATCTTTAAGTGTTCTGATGATTTTTTGATTTGGCAGTTTATTTACCTGCAAAATACAACTAAAATGGATGATTTGGCGCCTAGTCAAATTGCTAGCGCTTTAGATAAAACAGTCGCAGAGGTTAATCGCTCTATTTCCGATTTGACTGCACAAGGTTTGCTTGATATGAAAACTATTGAGCTTGGCAGTGAGATTGAAGTGATTTTTGATGCCAGTCCTGTTTTAGCCCTTTTGGATAAGTTGTTAGATGAACCAAAACAAGCACCTGAAAAACAGTCTTCGAATCCAGTAAAAGAACTTGTTGAAGATTTTGAACGCGAATTGGGACGAATGCTTAGTCCGTTTGAATTAGAAGACTTGCAAAAAACAATCCGTGAGGATAAAACAGATCCTGATTTAGTACGTGCAGCTCTTCGTGAAGCAGTCTTTAATGGTAAAACAAGCTGGAATTACATTAATGCTATTTTACGTAACTGGCGTCGAGAAGGTATTACAACAATGCGTCAAGTTGAGGAACGTCGCAAAGAACATGAAGATTCAAAAGCTGGCAAGGTTTCTGTTTCAGATGACTTTTTGGCAGCGATGGATTTGTGGAGTGACTAATGAGAGTTGGACGTGATCGTTTAAAGAAAATCTTAGCTATTATTGGTGATATGTATCCTGAAGCGCGTGGGGAGTTGGAGTGGCAAACGCCTTTTCAACTACTTATTGCGGTGATTTTGTCTGCTCAGACCACCGATAAAGCTGTTAATAAGGTAACGCCAAATCTTTGGAGACATTATCCTGAAATTGAAGATCTGGCTAAGGCTAATCTAGCTGATGTTGAAGAGTGTCTTCGTACAATTGGGCTCTATAAAAATAAAGCTAGAAATATTATCAAGACGGCAAGAGCCATTTTACAAGATTTTGATGGACAAGTTCCTAAGACTCATAAAGAGCTTGAAACTTTGCCTGGAGTTGGACGCAAGACTGCTAATGTTGTCTTGGCAGAAGTTTATGGTATTCCGTCGATTGCAGTAGACACGCATGTATCTCGCATTGCTAAACGTCTTAATATTTCAGGACCAGATGCTGATGTTAAAGAAATTGAGCAGGATTTGATGAAGAAAATTCCTAAGAAAGATTGGATTTTGACACACCATCGCTTGATTTTCTTTGGACGTTATCATTGTTTAGCTAAGAAGCCCAAATGTGATATTTGCCCCGTTCAAACTTATTGTAAGTATTATAAAGACAATGTGAAAAACAACTAAGCAGCTCACCTGAGTTGCTTTTGTTATGCTTTTGTAAGGAGAAGTTGTTTTTGATATAATTGAAGAGAATGATATTTTAGAAGGAAGAATTATGCAAACAGTATTATCTCAGCGTTTGGCTGCTGTGGCTGAATTTGTGCCACAAGGAGCTCGCTTACTAGATGTCGGAAGTGACCATGCTTACTTGCCGATTGCTTTGATGGAGAATGGGAAAATTGATTTTGCCATTGCTGGTGAGGTTGTCAAAGGACCATACGAATCAGCTCTTCATAATGTTGCTGGAGCAGGATTGGCCGATAAAATTGCTGTCCGTTTGGCTGATGGTTTGGCAGCATTTGAAGCGTCAGACCAAGTGACAACTATTACGATTTGTGGTATGGGTGGAGGCTTAATTGCAGATATTTTAGCTGCAGGCGCTGATAAATTAGCATCTGTTGATCGTCTTATTTTGCAACCCAATAACCGTGAAGATGAACTCCGTGCATGGTTGATGAACAATGGCTTTAAATTGATTACTGAACAAATCATGACTGAAAATGATAAGTTCTATGAAATCATGGTTGTTGAGCACGGTCAAATGGAGCTTTCTGCGACTGACTTGCGTTTTGGACCTTTCTTGAACCAAGAAAAATCAGAAGTTTTTAAAGCACGTTGGCAACGAGAACTGAAAAAATTGGAAATTGCTCTTCCTCATGTTCCAGAAAATCGTGTTGATGACCGCGCAGCTATTTCACAAAAAATGACAGCTATCAAGGAGGCTATCAATGAAGGCAAGTGATATTATTGCCCGCTATGAAGCTTATTGCCCACGCGAGCTTTCAATGGATGGGGACATTTCTGGCTTACAAATCGGAACGCTTGATAAAGAAGTTAAGCGCGTGATGATTGCTCTAGATGTGCGAGAAACAACAGTTGCTGAAGCTATTGAGAAGCAAGTTGATTTGATTATTGTCAAACACGCACCAATTTTTCGTCCGCTTAAAGATCTTGTGGCGACGCCTCAAAATCAGATTTACCTTGACTTGGTCAAACACGATATTGCCGTTTATGTGAGTCATACAAATATTGACATTGTCCCTGATGGTCTAAATGATTGGTTCTGTGACCTTTTGGAAATTACTGATACTGAGATTTTAAGTCCAACAGCTGATGGTTACGGCATTGGTCGCGTTGGAAATATTAAGGAGCAAACTTTCTCAGAATTTGCTCTTAAAGTTAAAGAAAGCTTCCAATTGGATAGTGTTCGTTTGGTCGCTTATGGCAATCAGGATAAACTGATCAAGCGTGTTGCTATTTGCGGTGGTAGCGGTCAAGGTTTCTATCGAGATGCAATGGCAAAAGGAGCTCAAGTCTATATTACGGGTGATATTTATTACCATACTGCTCAAGAAATGATTACAAATGGCATGTTAGCCATTGATCCGGGGCACCATATCGAAGTGCTCATGGTAGATAAACTACTTGAAAAATTCAATGATTGGAAGAAGGAAAATCAATGGTCGGTTGATTTTCTAGCTAGCAAAGCACAAACAAATCCTTTTTATCACTTATAAAAAATAGCTAAGGCTGAGGAGAAGAATCCAGCATGGATAACTTCCTTCAGTTTTTTTTGAGGTTAGGCTTAGAAAATAAGGCTATATCAGTTATCATATTTTTAGCAGTTCGTCAGTATTTTGAAATTTTTGCTGACATTTGTCAGTAAATTTTGTTAAACCCTTGTAAAATCAGGAAATTTAGTGACAGCATTTGCAAAAAATGATAAAATAGTTTCTGATAGTTAATATTGATATTTAATAATAAAGAGGGAGACCTAACTATGAAAGGTATTATTCTTGCAGGAGGATCAGGAACACGTTTGTATCCTTTGACTCGTGCGGCTTCAAAACAACTTATGCCAGTGTATGATAAACCAATGATTTATTATCCACTATCAACATTGATGTTGGCTGGTATCCGAGACATCTTGATTATCTCAACACCAACTGATATTCATCGTTTTGAAGAACTACTTGGAGACGGTTCAGAATTTGGTATTTCACTTTCTTACGCCGTTCAACCAAGCCCAGATGGATTGGCACAAGCCTTTATCATCGGTGAAGAATTTATCGGAGATGACAATGTTGCTCTTGTATTGGGAGATAACATTTACCATGGAGCAGGTCTAAGTAAAATGCTTCAAAAAGCAGCTAGCAAAGAAAAAGGTGCTACTGTCTTTGGTTATCAAGTAAAAGATCCAGAACGTTTTGGTGTTGTTGAATTCGACGAAGATTTCAACGCCATCTCAATCGAAGAGAAACCAGAACATCCCAAATCACACTACGCTGTAACAGGTCTTTATTTCTACGATAACGATGTTGTAGAAATTGCTAAAAACATCAAACCAAGTGCACGTGGTGAACTTGAAATCACAGATGTAAACAAAGCTTATCTTGAACGTGGCGATCTTTCTGTAGAAGTTATGGGTCGTGGATTTGCATGGCTTGATACAGGAACACACGAAAGCCTTCTTGAAGCAGCTCAATATATTGAAACAGTACAACGTATGCAAAACCTTCAAGTAGCAAACTTGGAAGAAATTGCTTACCGCATGGGTTACATCACAAAAGAAGATGTGTATAACCTTGCACAACCACTTAAGAAAAACGAATACGGAAAATACTTGCTCCGTTTGATTGGAGAAGACTAATGACAGAACAGTTTTTTGGTAAAGAATTAGCAGCACGTAAAATCGAAGCTATCCCAGGGATGATCGAATTCGATATCCCAGTTCATGGTGACAACCGTGGATGGTTTAAAGAAAACTTCCAAAAAGAAAAAATGCTTCCACTTGGTTTCCCGGAATCATTCTTTGCAGAAGGAAAATTGCAAAATAACGTCAGCTTTTCACATAAAAATGTTTTGCGTGGACTTCATGCTGAACCATGGGATAAATACATTTCAGTTGCTGATGAAGGTAAAGTCCTAGGTTCATGGGTTGACTTGCGTGAAGGTGACAGCTTTGGTCATGTATACCAAACTGTTATCGATGCTTCAAAAGGTATCTTTGTCCCACGTGGTGTCGCTAATGGTTTCCAAGTATTGTCTGATAAAGTATCATACAGCTACTTGGTTAACGATTACTGGGCACTTGAACTTAAACCAAAATACGCTTTTGTAAACTATGCTGACCCAACTCTTGGAATCAAATGGGAAAACTTGGAAGCAGCAGAAGTTTCTGAAGCAGATAAAAATCACCCAATGCTTAAAGATGTTAAACCATTAAGCAAAGAAGATTTGTGATAAAGCGTTTAAAATAAGACTTGTTATTTAAATAACGAGCGAAACGAGCTTTAAACGATAGTTGACGCAGTGGTGAAAGTGAAATCTGATATTATTAAGATTTCACCGGAAATTTTGAGACTTTTTGCTCAAAATTTAGGCATGGAATTCCGTAGGAAGTCGCTGCCGTCCGCACCACATAAGTCGAGTATCAAAAATAAATAAAATTTCGGAGAAATTTAAAAGATGTCTGAATACAAAAATATCATTGTAACCGGTGGTGCAGGTTTCATCGGTTCAAACTTCGTACACTATGTTTACAATAACCACCCAGATGTACACGTTACCGTTCTTGATAAATTAACATACGCTGGTAACCGTGCAAACTTAGAAGAAATCCTTGGTGACCGTGTTGAGTTGGTTGTTGGTGACATTGCAGATGCTGAATTGGTCGATAAATTAGCTGCTAAAGCTGATGCTATCGTTCACTACGCTGCTGAAAGCCACAACGATAACTCATTGAAAGATCCAAGCCCATTCATCCAAACAAACTTTGTTGGAACGTACACACTTTTGGAAGCAGCTCGTAAATACGATATTCGTTTCCACCACGTATCAACTGACGAAGTTTACGGAGACCTTCCACTTCGTGAAGACCTTCCAGGACATGGTGAAGGACCAGGTGAAAAATTCACTGCTGAAACAAAATACAATCCAAGTTCACCTTATTCATCAACAAAAGCTGCATCAGATTTGATTGTTAAAGCTTGGGTACGTTCATTTGGCGTTAAAGCAACTATTTCTAACTGCTCTAACAACTATGGACCATACCAACACATCGAAAAATTCATTCCTCGTCAAATCACAAACATTTTGTCAGGAATTAAACCAAAACTTTACGGTGACGGTAAAAACGTTCGTGACTGGATTCACACAAACGACCACTCAACTGGTGTTTGGGCTATCTTGACTAAAGGACGCATCGGTGAAACTTACCTTATCGGTGCTGATGGTGAAAAGAACAACAAAGAAGTTCTTGAACTTATCCTTGAAAAAATGGGTCAACCCAAAGATGCTTATGACCACGTAACAGACCGTGCTGGTCACGACCTTCGTTACGCTATTGATTCAACTAAACTTCGTGAAGAACTTGGTTGGAAACCTCAATTCACAAACTTTGAAGAAGGACTTGAAGCAACAATCAAATGGTACACAGATAACCAAGATTGGTGGAAAGCTGAAAAAGAAGCTGTTGAAGCTAACTACGCTAAAACACAAAAAGTTCTTGATAAATAATTAGAAAAGCCTATCGTATCAAGGGTTACAGCTTGTACGACAGGCTTTTTTTTGTGTATAAGGGGCATTTTCGGGGGCAACGTAAGGGTAGAAAAGTGGTATAATAAATTTAATTTTTTCGATAAAGGAGGAGCAGTGATGAAAGATGATGTCAAATTAGCTCACGAAATTGCTAAAAGAGCACATCACGGTCAAGTTGACAAAGCTGGTGCGCCGTATATTTTACACCCTGAGACGGTGGCATCGTTTGTCACGAAAGATGGTGAAAAAATTGTTGCCTATTTACACGATGTGATTGAAGATACTCCTTATCAGCTGAGTGATTTAGAAGAAGCAGGTTTCTCGTCTGAAATCATAAAAGCAGTTGATTTATTGACTAGAAAAGATGGGCAATCGTACAAGCAATATCTTAAACTTGTTAAAACAAATGAATTAGCACGTGTTGTCAAATTGGCGGATTTAAAGCACAATTCAGATTTATCAAGGATATCACGTGTTACTAAAAGAGATATTGATCGATTGAAAAAATACCAAGATGCCATTATATTTTTAAGCACTTAGATATTTCTATGTGCTTTTTATCCCTTAAAAAATGGGAAATACCATATAACTTAACTTTTGATTCAGAATTGTGTTTATTTTTCTGGTACAATAGAAGAAAACGAGAAAGAAGAGAAAAATGACAAAGTTAGCTACAATTTGTTATATTGACAACGGTGAAGCTCTTTTGCTTTTACATCGCAATAAAAAGCCAAATGATGTTCATGAAGGAAAATGGATTTCAGTGGGTGGTAAACTTGAAGCTGGTGAAACTCCAGATGAGTGCGCTAAACGTGAAATCTTTGAAGAAACTCATTTTACTGTTAAAGAAATGGATTTCAAGGGAGTGATTACTTTTCCAGAATTTACGCCTGGACATGACTGGTATACTTATGTTTTCAAAGTAACTGATTTTGAGGGTGAATTAATCTCAGATGAAGAATCACGAGAAGGAACGCTTGAGTGGGTACCTTATGATCAAGTCTTGTCAAAACCAACTTGGGAAGGTGATTATGAGATTTTTAAATGGATTTTAGATGATGTTCCGTTTTTCTCAGCTAAGTTTACTTATGATGACAAGCAACGTCTTGTAGATAAGAGCGTTACTTTTTATGATAATAAGTAGTGTGTATTATAGAGAGGAGTTTTCATGGATCGACATCAAGAAAAGAAATTTACTGATTCTTGGTTTTTTAAATGGGTATTGAATAGTCAAGCTACTGTGACTGTTATGGTTACCTTTCTTGTTTTTTTGACCCTTTATTTATTTACTAAGATTTCGTTCTTGTTTAAGCCTATTTTATCATTTTTAGCTATTATTATGCTTCCTTTGGTGATTTCGGCAATTCTTTACTATCTTATCAAGCCTTTAGTTGGTCTTATTGAGAGTCGTGGTGTTAGCCGTACAGCTTCGATTTTTATTGTTTATGCCATTATTGTTGCTTTGATTATTTGGGCTTTGGCTAGTTTTATTCCGATGATTGAAGGGCAATTGATGTCATTTGTTGAAAATTTGCCGTCTTATGTCAAAAGTGTCAACGTAGAAGGGGCTAAGTTACTAAAAAGTCCTTGGTTAGCTAATTATCAGTCAGAACTGCAAGATATGCTAGCTAATATCAGTAATAAGGCTGTTGACTATGCAGAAAGCTTTTCAAAGAATGCTATTGATTGGGCATCGAATTTTGCTAGCGCGATTGCTCGTGTGACGGTAGCTATCATTATGTCACCTTTCATTCTCTTTTATTTCTTAAGAGATAGTCATAAGATGAAAGAGGGGTTGATTAAGGCATTTCCGACTAGAATGCGTCGTCCATCAGCACGTATCTTAGGGGATATCAATAAGCAACTTGCTGGTTATGTACAAGGTCAAGTGACGGTAGCGATTGTTGTCGGTATTATGTTTACAATTTTCTTTAATATCATCGGTTTGCGTTATGCGGCAACTTTTGGTATTATTGCAGGGTTCTTAAATATGATTCCTTATCTTGGTAGCTTCTTGGCTATGGTTCCAGTTGTGATTATGGGGATTGTTCAAGGGCCGATTATGCTGATTAAAGTCTTGGTGACTTTTGTTATCGAGCAAACAATTGAGGGGCGTTTTGTAGCTCCGTTAGTTTTGGGAAGCAAATTGAGTATTCATCCGATTACTATCATGTTTATTTTGCTAACGTCAGGTTCAATGTTTGGAATTTGGGGAGTTTTTTTAGGAATCCCAGTATACGCTTCAATTAAAGTAATTGTCAAAGAACTTTTTGACTGGTATAAAGTTGTCAGTGGTTTATATGACGAAGATTATATTGTAAAAGAAGGAGAAGAAAATATAAAAGATGTTGAATAGTGAAAAAATGGTTGCCTCAATTCAGAGTCAGGATTTGGAGCACGCAAATAAATATTTTAAACGTGCTTTGAAAGAAGATGATGCTGAGACACTCTTGGAGTTGGCAGAGTATCTTGAGAGTATTGGATTTTTACCACAAGCAAAAGAAATTTATCTGCAAGAACGTGAGGATTATCCTGAGGTAAATATTAACCTTGCTCAGATTGCAACTGAAGATGGCGATATTGAGGGAGCATTTATGTATCTTGATGCCATTTCTCCAGAAAGCGACAGTTATTTGTCAGCTTTGTTAGTTATGGCTGATATTTATGAAATGGAAGGTTTGGCTGATGTTGCGCGCGAAAAACTTTTGCAAGCAAATGAAATCAGTGATGAACCTTTGGTTATTTTTGGTTTGGCAGAAATTGAAATGGAACTTGGAAATTATAACCAAGCTATCAAAGAATATGCGAAATTAGACAACCGTGATATGCTAGAGCTAACAGGTGTATCAACATATCAGCGTATTGGTCGTGCTTATGCAAGTCTTGGGAAATTTGAAGCAGCTATCGAATTTCTTGAAAAAGCAGTTGAAATTGAGTATGATGATAACACTGTCTTTGAGTTAGCGACTATTTTGTATGATCAAGGTGAGTACCAAAAAGCTAATATCTATTTCAAACAATTGGAAACAATGAACCCTGATTTTGAAGGGTATGAATACGTTTATGCTCATTCTCTTCACGAGGAAAACAAAACAGAAGAAGCGCTTCGCTTGGTTCAAAAAGGTTTGTCTAAAAATGAATTTGATACAAATCTCTTGTTAGCGGCTTCTCAATTCTCATATGAGTTGCATGATTCAAAACAAGCAGAAAGTTATCTTTTAAAAGCAAAAGAAGTTGCTGTTGATGATGAAGATGTTTTGATGCGTTTGACAAACTTGTACTTAGAAGAAGAACGCTATGATGATGTTGTTGCGCTTTATCGTGACAATATTGATAACGTGCTTACAAAATGGAACATTGCCAAGGCTTATCAAGCGCTTGAGGCTGATAAAAAAGCGCTCAAGATTTACGATGATTTGGCAACAGATTTAGCTGATAATCCAGAATTCTTGCAAGATTATGCTTACATTTTGCGTGAGTTTGGTTATGGAGATCGCGCTAAAGATGTCGCTAAACGTTACTTGAGCTTGGTTCCAGATGATGTCAATATGGTGGAATTTTTAAATGAAGATGAATTTTAAGAGTCTCTTGGCTAGTAATCTGATAACGGTTATCATCATTTTTGTTTTGCTATCATTCTTTGATCAAAGTGGTGAGCCTCTACGAAATATTCTTGTGGTATTTGGTGGTTTCATCATAATGACCACCTATGATTTTGTCAGAACAAGACGAAAAAAATAGGGAGAAAGAACGTGAGATTTGTCACGTTCTTTTCTTGTAATTTTCATTGATATTTTCATTTTACGAAAGAAAGATAAAGAAAAATTTCACAAGCGAAATTTCACAAACTTTTCGTAAAACTATGGTATAATTGATTCATATTTGTGAAAAAATAAAAATTTGTGATTTAGATTTGACTAATTTTATCACCAAATCTGCTTGTAGTTGTGATATATTTGGATTGGAAAAAATCCTTTCTTAATTAGTCATCTAAAGACATATAGGAGATAAAATGACTGAACAAAAGCAATATGGGGCTGATCTTGTTGTAGATAGCCTTATCAATCATGACATTGATTATGTCTTTGGTATTCCAGGTGCAAAGATTGACCGAATTTTTGACACACTTGAAGATAAGGGGCCAAAACTGATTGTTGCTCGTCACGAACAAAATGCTGCTTTTATGGCACAAGGTATCGGACGTATCACTGGCAATCCTGGTGTAGTTATCACAACAAGTGGTCCTGGTGTATCAAATTTGGCAACTGGTCTTGTAACGGCAACTGATGAAGGTGACCCAGTTCTTGCCATTTCTGGACAAGTAAAACGCTGTGATTTATTGAAACGTTCACACCAATCAATGAAAAACGTGGCTATGATGGAGCCGGTGACTAAGTCAGCTGTTGAAGTTCACGATCCTAACACACTTTCTGAAACTATTGCCAATGCTTATCGTGTCGCTAAATCAGGCAAACGTGGCGCTAGCTTTGTTTCTATTCCTCAAGACGTTACTGATAGTTTGGTATCGGTAAAAGCTATTAAACCATTGACTGATCCAAAACTTGGTTCAGCATCAGTAGATGATGTGAATTACCTTGCTCAAGCTATTCGAAATGCTGAATTGCCTGTTCTTCTCTTGGGAAATGGTGCTTCAACACGTGCGGTTACAAAATCAATTCGTAAATTGCTTGAAGCTGTTAAGTTGCCAGTAGTCGAAACTTTCCAAGGTGCTGGTATTGTTTCACGTGAGCTTGAAGAAGATACTTTCTTTGGACGTGTTGGACTTTTCCGTAACCAACCAGGTGATATGTTGCTAAAAAAAGCGGACCTTGTCATTGCTATTGGTTATGACCCAATTGAATACGAAGCACGCAACTGGAATGCTGAAATTTCAGCACGTATCATTGTTATTGACGTCGCTCAAGCTGAAATTGATACTTATTTCCAACCAGAACGCGAATTGATTGGAGATATTGCCGACACTATTGATTTGCTATTGCCTGCTGTCAATGGCTATACACTACCAAAAACATCTGTAGATTATCTTCAAAACCTTAAGAAAAATGTGGTTGAAGATGTGAAATTTGACCGCAACTCAAAAGAAGGTTTGGTTCACCCGCTTGATGTGATCGATGTCTTGCAAGAAAATACGACTGATGATATGACAGTGACAGTTGACGTTGGTAGTCATTACATTTGGATGGCACGTTATTTCAAATCATATGAAGCACGTCATTTGCTCTTCTCAAATGGTATGCAAACACTTGGTGTAGCACTTCCTTGGGCAATTTCTGCAGCGCTTGTTCGTCCAAATACAAAAGTCATTTCTATTTCTGGTGATGGTGGTTTCTTGTTTTCAGCACAAGAATTGGAAACTGCTGTACGCCTTAACTTGCCAATCGTTCACATTATTTGGAATGATGGTAAATATAACATGGTTGAATTCCAAGAAGAAATGAAATATGGTCGTTCTTCTGGTGTTGAATTTGGTCCAGTTGATTTTGTTAAATATGCTGAAAGCTTTGGTGCAAAAGGTTACCGTGTTGATAGCAAAGAATCATTTGAAGCTACTCTTAAGAAAGCTTTGCAAGAAGCAGAAAATGGACCAGTGCTTATCGATATTCCAATCGATTACAAAGATAATATCAAACTTGGTGAAACAATCTTACCAGACGAATTTTATTAAGCTTGCATTTTAGCTCATTTGGCAATAAAATAATACTGTTAG
Source organism: Streptococcus sp. UBA4344 (assembly GCF_002393675.1). Taxonomy (NCBI): domain Bacteria; kingdom Bacillati; phylum Bacillota; class Bacilli; order Lactobacillales; family Streptococcaceae; genus Streptococcus; species Streptococcus sp. UBA4344. Next base: position 9,675 of record NZ_DGTE01000019.1, on the reverse strand, counting down.
TTAATTTTAAATGACGAAAGTGAAGGAGAATATGTCAGAAGCAATTAAACTTTTTCAATATAATACCTTAAGTGCCTTGATGGCTGGCCTTTATGGTGGAACGTTAACCATTGGTGAGCTATTGGAGCATGGTGATTTAGGAATCGGAACCCTCGATTCTATTGATGGAGAGTTGATTATTCTAGACGGTAAAGCCTATCAAGCTATTGGCTCAAACGGAAAACCTGAAATTGTTGAGGTTTCTGATGATGTCAAAGTTCCTTACGCTGCAGTTGTTCCTCATCAAGCTGAAGTGATTTTCAAACAACGTTTTGAAATGACAGACGCTGAGCTTAAAAAACGCATCGAATCGTATTATGATGGGGTTAACTTGTTCCGTTCGATTAAAATTAAAGGGACTTTTTCTAACATGCATGTTCGCATGATTCCAAAATCTGCGCCAAATACTAAGTTTGCAGAAGTCGCAACACGCCAACCAGAGTATACTCGTGAGGATGTAACGGGTACAATTGTGGGCATCTGGACACCTAAGATGTTTCACGGTGTGAGTGTTGCAGGTTATCATTTGCACTTTATTTCGGATGATTTAACATTTGGTGGTCATGTGATGGATTTTGTCATTTCAGAAGGTGTGGTTGAAGTGGGACCGGTTGATCAATTGGATCAACGTTTCCCAGTACAAGATCGCAAATACCTTTTTGCAAAATTTAACATGGACGAATTGAAAGAAGACATCAAAAAAAGCGAATAAATCGTTTAGCTATCGCATATGAAAAAGGCGCATTACTAAAAACGAGTTTTCTTGTTTTAGTAATGTGTTTTTTTACGTGATAAAATAGGAGTAGAGAGTTGATTTTTACTGCTATTTATCCTAAAATAAAAGACGTTGTGCATACGAGGCTAGTATCAAAAATTGATAGAATTGTAAAAATTGTATGACGATTTTAAACAAAAAACAGGAGAATGTATGGATATTTTTCGAAAGACCCCTATGGCGCAAAAGAAAAGCTATTTACAGAGACGCCTGGGGTTTGCTGAACTTATCTTTTTAGGGGTAGGTTCGATTGTTGGGACTGGGATTTTCACGATAACAGGAGTAGGAGCAGCTGAATATGCAGGACCTGCGATTACCATTTCAATTATTGTTGCTGCTATCTGTGTAACCATGTCAGCCTTATTCTTTGCAGAATTTTCTTCAAGATTACCACACTCAGGTGGTGTTTATCGCTATTTATATACTGTTTTTGGAGAATATCCTGCCTGGATTGCTGGTTGGTTTATGATTATCGAGTTTGCAGGAGCCATTTCGACAGCGGCTTCTGGCTGGGGAGGATATCTAAAGGCTTTCTTAAGAACTTTTGGTATCAGTCTTCCAACCGCACTCAGTGGACCTTTTAACCCTGAAAAAGGAACTTATATTGATATTATTCCAGTTATCTTGTTGCTGTGTGTAACAGCCTTGGTTGTTTTGGGAGTTCAAACGGTACTGAGATTTAATTCAGTTTTGGTTATTTTTAAATTAGCTGTTTTGTTGATTTTCATTGCCCTTGGTTTAACAGCTATTAACACGGATAATTGGAGTCATTTTGCACCTTATGGTTTTGGTCAAGTCTATGGTGGTAAAGTTGGTATCATGGCAGGTGCCTCTTTGATGTTCTTTGCTTTCCTTGGTTTTGAGTCTATTTCAATGGCTGCTGATGAAACCAAAGAACCAGAAAAGAAAATTCCACAAGGTATTTTCTTCTCAATTGGTTTGACAACTTTATTGTATGTTTTGGTAACCTTGGTGTTAACAGGAACAGTTCATTATACAAAATTAAATACAGCAGATGTGGTGCCATTTGTACTACGTAGCATTGGATTCCCATTGGTTGGTAATTTTGTTTCGATTGTCGTGATTTTGACCTTGGTTACTGTATGTATCTCAATGATGTTTGCCTTGTCACGTGTGATTTATAACATTAGTTGCGATGGTTTATTACCAGAACAATTTCAAGAATTGACGCCAAAGAGCAAAGTACCGAAGAAAGCAACGATTTTTGTTGGTTTGGTAACAATGTTTATGTCAGGATTTTTACAACTTGAAATCTTAGCTTTATTGGTTAATATTGTAACTCTTGCTTACCTTATTTTGCTTGCTTTTGGTATTTTGAAACTTCGTAAAGATTATGGTGAGCCAAAAGAAGGAGAGTTTAGAACACCTTGGGTTCCATTTTTACCAATTGTGTCAATTGTGGTTTGCTTATCTTTGATGACACAATGTAAAGCAATTACTTGGTATGGCTTTATCATTTCATTTGTACTCGGAAGTCTCATTTACTTTGGTTATGGTTACAGACATTCTAAGTTAAAAGCGGAAAACAAAGATTAAAAAAACTGCCCAGTGGGCAGTTTTTTCATGAGCCAGAAAATAAGAAAGCGAGTCATGCCCAGCGGGCAGTTTTTTCATGGGCCCAAAAATAAGAAATCGAGTCAAGTTCAGTGGACTGTTGAACCTGCCGACGGGTCAAAACATCCAACGGATGTTTTGAGGTCTGAGCTTAGAAATTGAAAAGCGATGAACCTAAGCTAAGTATCAAAAAAACTTTTTCTTCAGTCTAAAAATAGAGAAGCAAGTCAATGTATAAAGAGTAAAAGAAAAGCCCACTTTAAATCAACCATTGTGGAAGATTTAAAATGAGTTTTCTTTTTTATTTATCAATGCGCATGCTATTGATTTTTTCTTCGGTTGGCGTCACACGAAGTGTTTTTTGACCAGTGTAGGTTACAAATCCTGGTTTCGCACCTGTTGGTTTGTTGAGTTTTTTAGCTTCAATCATATCGACTTGGATAAGGTTTGATAGGCGAGCTTTTGAGTAATAAGCAGCTAACTCTGCGGCATCTGTTTTGACTTCATCACTTGGATTAAGGTTATCCTTGATAAGAACGTGACTGCCTGGGATATCTTTGGCGTGGAACCAAAGTTCACCTTTTTTAGCCATTTTGAAAGTTAATTCATCGTTTTGAAGATTATTTCGTCCAACCATGATGATTGTCTTACCATCAGAAGCTAAGTATTGTTCTGGTTTTTTACGTTTGTGACGTTTATCGCGCGTGCGACGTTTGACAAAACCTGTCTCAACCAATTCTTCTCGAATATCTTCAATGTCAGAGATTGAAGCATGACTTAAGGCTGTTTCGACACTTTCGAGGTAAGTGATAGTGTGTTTGGTTTCTTCAATGAGACCGGCTAAGTGTTTAACAGCTTCTTTAAGCTTCTGATATTTTTTGAAATAACGCTGAGCATTTTGGTTAGGGGTCAAACTTTTATCAAGAGCGATAGTGATTTTTTCGTTTGTGTAGTAGTTATCAAGTTCTACTTGGTCTTGATTATTTGGCACCATTGATAGATAAGTTGTAAGAAGTTCACCCTTTTGACGAAATTCTTCAGCGTTTTCTGTAGCAGCAAGTTCTTTTTCTTGTTTCCCGAGTTTTTTGATATTTTTATCCAATTCTGTTTGGACACGGTGAATCAAATCACTTGATTGTTGGTTGACACGATCGCGTTCTGCTTTGTCTTGGTAGAAAACATCCAAAAGTTCAGAAAGACTATCAAATGGTTTGTCACTTTTTTCAAATAGCACAGCTGCAAATGATTTATCAGTCATATTTGGCTGAACTGGTCTATTGAAGAAAGCTCGGAATTGTTTTAGTTTATCATTGCTAAGTTGCGCAGCTAAATTTTCTGCAGTATCACGCCCTAACCCTTGGAAGAGTTTTTGAAGATGACGTGGAGCCAAGTCTTCCGTTTGTAGGATTTCAAATAATTTTTCATCTGAAATTGTAAATGGATTTTGACTACCAGTTTGCGGAGGGGCAAGATAAGTTGATCCAGGTAAGATAGTACGGTAACTGTTTTGTGAGAAACCGATATGTTTAATGGATTCAATGATTTTGCTTTCAGCTTTATCAATCAAGATGATATTACTGTGTTTACCCATAATTTCAACGACTAAGGTTACCTTAATGTTGTCCCCAATTTCGTTTTTATTTGAAAAAGCAATTTCCAAAATGCGGTCATTTTCAATTTGAGTGATGCTCTCAATCACAGCCCCTTGAAGGTATTTACGCATAATCATGGTAAATGTATTTGGGGTTTGGGGATTTTGAAAATCCGTTTTAGTGATTTGCAGACGACCAAAAACAGGGTGTGCAGAAAGCAAAAGTTTATAGTTTTTACGATTATTACGAATGGTTAAAACAAGCTCGTGTTCAAAAGGTTGATTCACTTTTTGAATGCGTCCATAGAGGAGCTCATCTTGCAATTCTTTTGTTAAATGGTGTAGGAAAAAACCATCAAATGACATGATTAAAGTTGCCGCAAGGTTACTAAGGAAAATGCCTAGAAAACTTACGACGTCTCCTTTCTAATCTCATGTTTTCAATTCTTTTATTATACCATATCCCATGACAAATCTCTTGCTTGTGAAATAGGAAAGTTAAGCTAATGCTATTTTTTTAATTTTTGAATGATTGAAATTAGGTCCTGATAGTGTTTGTTATCCATTTTGACGATGGCATAGGTTTTGACAAAGATATCTTTGAATTTTTTTGAACTTGAAATGATAGTTTCGTTGTCCAATAATCTTTCGGCGATGTCTTGGCTAACAATAGTAATCCCTGTGCCTTTGAGTACTTCGTGTTCAATCAGTGAAAGGTTATCAATAGAGATGTGGTGTTGAGTAGGTAGTTGATTAATTTTAATGAATTCCCTTAAGAAATTATGATAACTACTTGTCATGTGATAGAGTAAAAAGAGTGTTTTCTCCCCTTTATCAAAGGCGTTGATGAGGTCTTTTTGACCGACTATCATCAGTTTATCAGCGCGAAGTGGGATTTTAAGGACACCTTTTTGAGTGTAGCTACCAGACATGATGCCAAGATCAATCTGCTCAACTAACAGTGCTTGGAAAATCTGATGAGAATTACTATAAGTTTGGACGTTTAGTTTGCGATTTTCTGGTAGATTATCTTGGATAGTAGAAAGATAGGTCTTGAGGTAGGAAGTGTCAGAACCAAGAATAATAGTTTCTTCAAAGTTTGATTCTAAATTATCAAGAAGAGTGTTATAAGCCAGTAAGGTCTGATTGGCAAATTGATAAATCTCTCTTCCTTTTGGTGTAAGGGAGATTTTTTTATTTTTACGTAAGAAAACCTCACATAAATTATTGCTAATTTCTTTTACACGCTTAGAAACGGCTGGCTGGCTGATGTTGTTCAGCTTAGCAGCTTCAGAATAACTTTGAGTTTCATAGATGTCTTTGATTAATTTAAAGTCAAAAATGGATAATTTATAACTAGATTTCATAATTTAGATTTTAGCATAAATAAAAGTTATATTCAAATCTTCTAAAGTGGGACGTTTTTTCAAAAAAATAGCCAAAAACACATAAAATTTAGTCGATATGTCAGAAAACCTAACACAAACCATTGAAATAAAATTCTGAAAATTATAAAATATTGACATCAATTGAGAAAGAGGTTTGCAGCATGGTTGCTTTGGAAGAGGAGTTGGCGAGTTTTGATTTAACGGCAAAGTATATGATTGAAATGAAGGGGATTCGAAAGAGTTTTGGTAAGCAAGAAGTTTTGAAAAATATCAATCTTTCCGTTAAAAAAGGTGAAGTTGTGGTTCTAATTGGCCCATCTGGTAGTGGGAAATCAACTTTGATTCGAACGATTAATAAGTTAGAGAAAATTAATGGTGGGAAAATTGCTGTAATGGGGAAAAACATTTACGACATGAACATGAATGATAATTTACTTCGTGAACGTGTCAATATGGTTTTCCAGCATTTCAATCTTTTTAATAATATGACTATTGCCAAAAATATTAGTATTGGTCCAGAGAAATTACATCGGAAAAGTAGCGAAGAAATGCAAGAAGTCGTTTTTAGGTTGTTAATGGCGGTAGGATTGCTTGATAAGAAAGACGCTTATCCTGAAAATCTATCTGGTGGGCAAAAGCAACGTGTGGCGATTGCAAGAGCTTTAGCTATGGAGCCGGATATCATTTTATTTGATGAACCGACATCAGCGCTTGACCCAGAAATGGTTGGTGAAGTTTTGCAAGTGATGAAGGCTATCGCCAAAAGTGGGACAACGATGATTATTGTGACGCATGAAATTGGCTTTGCTAAAGAAGTGGCAGATCGAATTGTTTTTCTTGAAAATGGTGAGTTGATTGCTGACATGTTACCTGAGGAAGTTAATAGTTCTTATCCAAATCAACGTGTGGCAAGTTTCTTAAAACAAATTTTGTAAGTTATAAGTTAGGTGTAGGAGTGTTTTATGTTTGGTGGGTTTCTGGAAAGTTATGGTGGTTTTATTTTAGATGATGCCCTGATGACGGTCTTTTTATCAGTGGTTTCGATGATTCTAGCCTTGATTTTAGGTGGTCTTGTCACAGCAGCTCGAATGAGTGACAATCTTTTGATTAGTGGTTTGACAAAACTTTATATTGAAGTGGTTCGTGGTTTGCCAATGCTAGTCATTTTGTCACTCTTCTTTTATGGCTTGCCTGAGCTAGGGCTTAATATTCCTGAAGGGACCTTATTTGGGGTTGATTTAGATCGTTTGATTGCTGCTTTAACAGGTTTAACGGTGGGTGAGTCGGTATTTGTTGCTGAGATTTATCGTTCTGGGATTCAAGCTGTTGATTCAGGTCAGTTTGAAGGAGCGCGAAGTATTGGTTTTAATAAATTTCAAGCTTATCGTTATGTGATTATTCCACAAGCTTTTAAAAATATTTTGCCAACCTTGGGCAATGAATTTGCTAATAATATCAAATCAAGTTCTCAAGCGTCTGTTATTGGTGTGGCTGATTTGATGTTTACAGCAAGTACTATTCAAGGCATTTCTTATAAACCCTTTCAAGCCGTCATTGCCGTTGGTATCGTATATTTAGTTTTTACTTTTTCAACGACTCGCATTGTTGCCCACTACGAAAAGAAAATGAATCGTAGCACAGAAGAAGAGCTGAGTTTTGATGAAAAGGTAGGTCAGTTTTTACAAAACGTTAAATCAAGTTGGAAGAAACTGACAGTAACGACAGCTGTCATCGCAGATATTATTGGTTTATTTGCTTTGAATCATAGCAGAGCTACTCAAGCAGCAAGTGGCATTGATAAGATTCAAGAGTCAGGTCAGCTAGTGGTAGCGACAAATATCGGTTATGCGCCATATGAATTTTACGATTTGAGTTCAGGTCATAAAAAAGCAGTTGGGGTTGACTTAGCTTTTGCTAAACAATTGGCTGACAAGTTGCAGGTGAAATTGGTCGTTAAAAATATGAACTTTGATTCAATTTTAGGAACAATCACATCAGGTAATGCAGATATAGCTATTGCAGGGATGACTAAGACAAAGGAACGTGAAAAGTCAGTTGATTTTACTAAAAACTACGTTAAACAAACCAATAAGGTCATTGTTCGTAAAGAGTTTGCTAGTCAGTACACATCGATAAAATCTTTAGCCCCAACATCAATTGCTGTGCAAAAATCAAAAACACAAGCAGATGTGGTTAAAGATAGTATCAAGCCAAAACAGATTGTTGCACTAACGAGTCTGCCAGATGCTTTTCTAAATTTATTACAAGGAAAGGTTGATGCGGTTGTTGCAGATGATACAGTGGCAGATCAATATATCGCAAGTAATAGTGACCTAACCTATGCTGATATTGAATTGCCTGGAACAACTGAAACAGCTATGGCTTTGACAAAAGGCAATCAATCATTGAAAGCTTATGTTGATGACCTTATTGAACAAGATAAAAAGATGGGACTTTTGACAATTGGATGAAAACTTATAGTAATCTTGCTCAAAAGAATACCGGAGAAAATGAATAGAAGGAGAATCTTATGACAGTAGTAGATGGAACTAGTCGTTTACGAAAAGTGTTAATGTGTCGACCAGATTTTTTGGTCAATGCTGCGCCGATTAATGTGATTTCAGAGCAGTACACAGAGCCATTAGACCACGATAAAATGATGCGAGAATATGAAGCGGTGGTTAAGGCATATCAAGATAATGGTGTTGAAGTGGTTGAAGTGACTTCAAGTAAGAAAATGCCAAATGCTGTTTTTGCAAGAGATTTTGGAGGTGATGTTAAGGAAGGTTACATCTTAGGACGCTTTAAAAAAGAAATTCGTTTTGCTGAACGTCAGCATTATGAAGACATCATGTCAGGACTTGGCATTCCAAAGATTGCCGAAGTCACTGAAGGTTACTTTGAAGGGGGTGATTTTGCTTTTATTGATAACAAAACGTTAGCGATTGGTGTGATTGACCGCACTAATCTCACGGGTGTTGATGAAATTCATAAGCAGCTAGAACCATATGGTTACAAGGTTTATGCCGTTAAAGCCAATCCAGATTATTTGCATTTGGATATGTGTTTTAACTTAGTAGCACCTAAACTTGCTATTGCTTATGAGGCTGGATTACCAGATGATTTTATTACCTTGATTAAGGAAAAAGGTATTAAGGTTATTTCTGGAACGCAAGAAATGATTTTTAAACATGGTTATAACGTTGAAGCTTTGGGAGATAATCGTGTGATGAGTTTAAAACAAAATACTTTTATTAACGAAGCACTTCGTAGTGAAGGTATGGAAGTTATTGAGGTCGATATTACAGAGTTATTGAAAGCAGGCGGTGGCGTGCATTGCATGACTTTCCCACTTGAACGTTATTAATCAATTGCTCAGGAATTATTTGTAGATGTGGATTGCCACGTAAAAAACAATTTAGAAAGTTTGTTATGTCAACATTTTTAGCTAAATCATTTGAAACTATTGTCGCTTATGAGCCTGGTGAACAACTTGGGGATGATTATCTTAAATTAAACGCCAATGAAAGTTCACAGGAACCTAGTCCTCGTGTTTTAGAGGTTTTGAAGAATGCTCAGACCTTAAATTATTATAACGATCCATGTCAACATAAATTACGTCAAAAATTAGCTCAGCTGCATTCACTTGACCAAGCAAACATCATTGTTGGAACAGGGGCAGATGATGTTTTGGATTTAATTTTTAGGACATTTTTTGATCGTGGGGACAAAATTGCTTTTCCAAAAGTGACTTATCCGTTTTACAAAGGATATGCGGATACGTATGGATATGAAGCATTAGAAGTGCCTTTAACAAAAGATTTACGCGTTGATTTATCAGATTATGAAGATCTTCCACATGCCGTTTTAGTTGTTAATCCGGATGCACCAACAGGATTTTTAAAACCTTTATCAGCCATCAAGAAATTGGTTGCTTCGCATCCAGAGCGCCTGGTTATTGTTGATGAGGCTTATATTGATTTTGGTGGTGCTTCAGAAACAGCTATTAAGTTGGTTGAGGAATTTTCAAATGTTATTGTTGTTCGTACTTTTTCAAAATCGCGTCAATTAGCTGGCGGTCGGATTGGTTACGTGGTTGCTTGTAAAGAACTCATCAAAGATATGGAAGATTTAAAAATGGCGGTTAATCCATTCAATGTGAGTTTGTTACAAGAAGAAGTGGCGATAGCAAGTTTAGAAGATGAATTTCATTTTGAAAGACATGTCAAGGAAATTATCGACAATCGTGATTACTTGACATCTGCTCTTCGTATTTTAGGCTTTAAAGTTTTAAACAGTAAGACGAA
>NZ_DGTE01000016.1:0-5664 GCF_002393675.1 Streptococcus sp. UBA4344 | reverse complement strand
GATAACAGAGAAGCGCAGCTGAAAGGGCAAGATTTGCTAGAGCTAGTAATACAACAACTCTAACATAGTAGCTATGAAACTTCACTTTGAAAAAAGCTCTGCCATTTTGTTTCAATAAATATCCCACTAATAATAAACTAACAAGGGTGTAATAAGCGCATAATAGAATGGTCCCCAAAAAATCATTAATGGCATATTCGGTAACGATTTTTCCTAACAGACATGGGAATGAACGAAAAAAGATGACATAAAAAAGAAGAGGAGAGGCAAGTAGAAGTTTTTGTTGATACTGATTTGACACCTGATATTTCTCCTATCTTACTGTTTATAAACTTTTAAAAGCACCAACACGATGTAGATGAAATAAATGCCTGTATAGATTAATTTTTGTTGATAATTGAGAACGTTTAGTAATATAAAGCGTACCCAGATATAAGTAACTGCCAATAATGTTAACAGATAACCATATCGTTTTATGAATTTTTCCATAATATCTCCTTTTGTATTTATTGAGCAAAGAAAACAAATGCAATCAGATGCCAGCTCAGATAAATATTCCACGCCATGTGAACAAGAATTGATGGATAAATCGAACGTGTTTTTCTAAAAAGAATCGCTAAAATTAAACCAAGAAAAGCATAGTTTTTAAATACCTCTAAACTAAAACCATAAGAAGATAGATGAGCTACTGAGAACATTACAGCAGATAGTAAGCAATCTAAGTAAAACTTTGATTTCTCAAAAAAACTAGTCATCAAAACACCACGATAAACTAACTCTTCTAGGATTGGTCCGATGATAAAGGGTTGTAATGCTACCAAAAACGCCTGCGGTGAGTGACGGAAAAATAGTAAATCGTTCTTTATATCTCCACCAACAAATAAAAGTTTATTGAAGTAGGTGTATATCACCCCAAAAGCAAGCAAAATTAATAAATAGTCTAAAGGTTTTAGCGATGTTATTGAAATATTTCTGGTCTTATCCGTCTTAGGTAAATGACTAATACCACAACAAACAGAATAGTTAAACTATTAAGAAAGGGGTAAAAATAATCTGTTAATGGTAAATCAAACCGTTTTAAAATAGTAAACATTACAAACTTCAATCCAAATAGATGACAATAGATAAAAAATATTGCCAATAGTTTTGGAACTAGTAAGTTCTTTAGTTTTTCTATCATAAGTACTCCTTTAATAAGATAGTTACAAGTTATTTTATCAGAATGTATCATCTTTTTTTATCCAAGTCATAAAATGTTGTTTTTTAGTCGTAAACAGTCAAATTTTAAAGAATGATGACCATTCACGACTGATTTTTGCTGTGTGATGACTTAGAAAAATTAAAGCCAGCCATTTATTATGGCTGGACTTATCAAAAATCTTTTAATAGCTTGTCTTTGTAATAATTAAAGAAAGTTTTTTTGCCGATAGTGCTGATTGTTTTGCCTTGTAAACCATATTTTAATTTGGAGCTATCTTGTTTATCAACGGTGGCTAGTGCTGTCACCTCAAAGACATTTCCTTCTTTGGTTTGTGTGGCGGAACTTGCGATTTTGCTGATTTTGCCAGTGATAACAATGGCGTGATTGCTAATTTTTTCAAGGGTTAGGCGAACAGTCTGTCCTTTTTTCAATTGACTAACATGAGTGGAGTCAACGTAATAGCGGATAGCAACTTGCTGTGTTTTGGCAATATCTGGGTAAATCTCTGCAATCTGACTGCCTTGTGGCAAGAGCGTTTGCCCTTCAAATTCATCAGAAACATGTAAAATGCCACTTTGACTAGCTTTTAAAACGGTGTCAGTTTTGGAGAGATTTGTCTGGTCAAGCTGCGCTTGCAAATTTTCTTTTTCTTGAGTAATTTGCGTAAGTTCTGTTTCAGCTTGTGTCAATTCCTGCTGACGCAAGCTTTCAATTTGATTAGTGGCACTAGTGTCATAACTTCCCGTTGAATAATTGGAAGCAGCTTGTGTTTGCAAACTAGAGATAGAGGCATTAATGCTATCAATCTGCCCTTGTAGGTCTGTTAAAAATTGATTTTTAACGCTTTCTTTGCTAGCAGAATTGTTGTCAGTTGATCTGCTTTGTGTATCAATTGTTTGAATTTGGCTAAGATAGCTATTAAGAGTAGCTGCATATGGATTATTGCCAGATACGTTTGTTTTATCAGTTTGAATAGCATCTTTAACTTCTTGATATTGACTGGCTTGGGTTTGTAGGTTAGCAATCTGATTGGCGATAGCTGCATTTGCTTGGTTGACACCAGCTTCTTGTTTAGCAACTGATTGGTTTGATTGAGAAACTTGAGCAGTAATTGTTTGAGATTGATTTAAAAAACGCTCAACGGTTGCTGAATAACCAAATTCATCATCACCTGTAAAAAGGTTTTGTCCTTGCTTTAGACTTTCTTTCAATTGATTGAGTGCCTCTTGTTGACGTTCATATCTTTCGATTTGTGTTTGAATGGCATTAAGTTGACTATCTTCCAATTTGTCGGAGTATTGGATGAGTAGATCCCCCTTTTTGACTGCCTTATTTTCACTAAGATTATTGGTTAAAACGGTGTTATTGCTACTTGATTGGACAACAGCGATGACTTTTGTTGGTCTAATACTACCAAGTGTCGTAACGGTAATTTCTTTTTTACCAATGAGAGAAAAGGCAAGGAGAAAAAAGACCAAGAGTGTCATTGGAATCACTAAGACAGTCGCAAAATTATGATAACGCCTATGATAAAATTCAGCAGATTGAAATAATTTAGGATTCATATGGTCTCCTTTTATTCATGAAATAACTGTGCATAGAAACCTTGATTTTGGATGAGTTGTTTATGATGCCCTTCTTCTATAACTTGTCCTTTATCTAGAACAATGACACGGTCAGATTGTTCAGCAATGCTCAAACGGTGGGCAACAAAAATAATAGTCTTGTCTGTGAGAGATAGTAAATTTTTAATCACACGTTTTTCCGTTAGAACATCAAGACCACTTGTGGCTTCATCTAAAATCAAGACGGGAGCTTGTGTCAGTAAAGCGCGTGCTAAAGCTAAACGTTGCTTTTGCCCACCAGATAAACCAGCACCATCTGAAAGTTCGGTATGGTATGCTAGTGGCGTCGATTCAATATCAGCACGGATTTCAGCGATTTCACAAGCTTTCAGAATTTCTTCTTGCGTGATATTGTCAGGTGCTCCCAAGGTTAAATTTTCTAAAATCGTCCCTGAAAAGACGTAAGACTGTTGTGGTAGGTAATTAATGTATTGGCGAATGGCTTTTTTATCAATGGTTTTTAAATCGTAGCCACCAAGGGTAATCTGTCCATGGTTAGGTGTGTAAAAATTGACAATCATTTTAGCTAAGGTTGTCTTACCAGAACCGCTGATACCAACTAGGCTAATTTTTTCACCCTTCTTAATGTGTAAATTCACATGACTCAGTGTGTCACGACCAAAACCATATTTATAAGAAACATTATCAAAGACAATATCTCCTTGTAGAAAATGGCTGTCATTTAAGAGTTGTCTGCCATCAAATTCAGATGACACTAAGTAAACTTCGTTGAGACGATTGTTAGCTACTTTGGCAGATTGTAGTTTGGTTTGCAGATTAATAATATTTTCCATTGGTGTTGTAAAGTACGACAGAAGCGTATTGTAAGTAATCAATTGACCTACTGAAATGTTCCCAGCCATGACTAAATGTGAACCATACCAGAGAATGACGACGTTTAAAATCAGCTGTGCTCCCTGTTTTAACGACGTTTGCACAGCTTCATACTTACTAAGCGTAAAACTTTTATCCAAATAATCCACAAATTCACGGTCAATATTTTGATAACGGACTTCCTCGCTAGTCAAAGATTTAATTGTTTCAATACCATTGATGTCTTCGATAATCGCAGAGCTAACCATAGAATTGGCTTGCATGACATCGTGATTCATTCGCTCAAAAGGCTTCATAAAAGCCAAAATAATAATAGCATAGATAGGCAATGCTATTAAGGTGATGAAAAAAAGATTGGCATTTTGCAGAATTAAGACACTTCCGACAATAAACAAAATACTCACATCTAAAAATAAAGAGAGAATCGTTGATGCCAGTGCATCAATAATCGAGTTAGCATCGGTGAAACGTGAGATAACTTCACCTGTCCGCCTTGTGGCAAAAAAGGACATGGGCAATTCAAAAATATGACGAATATAAGACAAAATCACGTCAATTGTTAACCGTTGGCTCAGCACAACAAGTAAATAATTTTGTGAAAAGCTCATGATTTGTTGCATTATGTAGGTTACAATCAACCCAACCGAGACAATGCCAAGAGTGGATTGCAAATGATTAGGAATATAGTCGTCTAAGATTCCTTGCAAATAGTAAGACCCAACAATATTAATCAAGGTCACGAGCAAACTTGCCAGGATGATATAAGTTAGCAGTGCCTTTTGTTTGAAAATAATTGGTAAAAAGCTTGTTAAGCCATTTTTCTTATCTTTATGCGGTTGATAATGCGGAGCAGGCGCTAAAAAGATAGCAACTCCAGTCCATTCTTTGGCAAAATGCGTTTTGGACATTTTAGTGACCCCAACGCTCGAATCAGGGTCACCGATAACAAGATAGTCTTTTTTGGCTTTGTAGATAACATAGTAATGCGGGAGTTTGCCTTCTTTATTAACATGAACAATAAAAGGATAGGGAATATCAGCCATATCAAACAGTTCCATATTAGCCTGAATGGCGCGTGTTTCAAAGCCAATTGCTTTAGCTGCCTCAACTATCCCTAATGCTGTTGTCCCTTCCTTAGTTGTTTTGGCTAATTCTCTCAAATGAGCCAGCGAGAAATCTGATCCATAATGTTTGGCAACTGATGCCAAAGCTGCCACACCACAGTCTCGCAAATCAATCTGACTAACATATTTATATCTTCTCATAACCTTTCCCTTTTAAAAATGAAACTAGAACTATTGTGCCATAAAACAAGATTAAAAAACGCCCAAGTCGTAAAAAGTCAAAAATAGGTCGCAAACGGTCAAAAAATCATGAAAATATGAAAAAATTTCCCATTTACGACCTAAAAACAACAAATTACGACTTGGGTAAAAAAAGATGAAATATTCTGATAAAATAAATTTTGTCAATCGCGATGACAAAAAATTATTGGGAGGTATTCAAATGAATACAAAAACTTTTGAACAATTTGATGTAATGACAGACGCAGAACTTGCTAAAGTTGAAGGTGGAAATCAGGTATTTGCCGGTGGTGGCGGGACATTAAAACCTGATAAACCATGGTGGACAAAAATTGACTGGTGCTCAATTGCTAGTGGTGCTAACGGAGGAATGATTGTTTGTTAAATCATCTTTTTTCAGATGATTACAGAGGAAAGCAAGTGTTAATACTTGCTTCTCCTCTTCTTTTTTATGTCATCTTTTTTCGTTCATTCCCATGTTTGTTAGGAAAAATCGTTACCAAATACGCTATTAATGATTTCGGTGGAACCATTCTACTATGTGCTTATTACACCCTTGTGAGTTTATTATTAGTGGGATATTTATTGAAACAAAATGGCAGAGCTTTTTTCAAAGTGAAGTTTCATAGCCACTATGTTGGAGTTGTTGTATTACTAGCTCTAGCAAATCTTGCTCTTTCAGCTGCGCTTCTCTGTTATC
>NZ_DGTE01000004.1:0-7823 GCF_002393675.1 Streptococcus sp. UBA4344 | reverse complement strand
TTTTCATGAACAAGAAAATTGTTGGTCTTGGACTTGCTGCAGTAGCAACATTGGCTCTTGGTGCTTGTAGCCGTTCAAATTCATCTAGCTCTAGCTCAGATTCAAGCGTTAAAGCTGCTATCGTAACTGATACAGGTGGTGTTGATGATAAATCATTTAACCAATCTGCTTGGGAAGGTATGCAAGCTTGGGGTAAAGAAAACAAATTGAAAAAAGATACTGACTACACTTACTTCCAATCTGATAGTGAGTCAGACTATGCAACAAACCTTGATTCAGCTGTTTCAAACGGCTACAACCTTGTTTTTGCAATTGGCTACAACCTTCACGATGCTGTTGATGAAGCTGCTCCACAAAATGAAAAAACAAACTATGTTATCATTGATGACGTTGTAGCAGACCACAAAAATGTTGAAAGTGTATTGTTCGCTGATAACGAAGGTGCTTACCTTGCAGGTATCGCTGCAGCAATGCAAACAAAAACTAAACACGTTGGTTTCGTAGGTGGTGTTGAATCTGATACAATCACTCGTTTCGAAACTGGATTCAAAGAAGGTGTTGCTTCAGTTGATAGTTCAATCAAAGTTGACGTTCAATATGCTGGTTCTTACTCTGATTCTGCTAAAGGTAAAACAATCGCTGCAACAATGTATGCTAGCGGTGCAGATGTAATCTATCATGCTGCTGGTGGTTCAGGTACTGGTGTCTTCTCACAAGCTAAAGAAATCAATGAAAAATTGCCTGCTGATAGCGACAAAAAAGTTTGGGTTATTGGTGTAGACCGTGACCAAACTGAAGAAGGTAACTACACTTCATCTGATAAAGTGAAATCAAACTTCGTTTTGACTTCAACAATCAAAGAAGTAGGTCAAGTTGTTAAAGATATCGCTAATGATCAACTTAAAGGTGATAAATTTGACGGTAACACAACTAAAACATACGGCCTTAAAGACGGTGGTGTAGATCTTGTTACTAAAAACCTTCCTGATAACATTAAATCTGCTGTAGAAACTGCAAAAGATAAAGTTATCAAAGGCGAAGTCAAAGTTGACGATGGCGTAAACAAATAATCGCTCTTATGAAAAAGCGACCAAATTGGTCGCCTTTTTTCAGGGGCTGAGATAAAAATTATTTTTATCTCAGTTAAGTTCATTAAAGGTCTTTTAATGGGCTTAACTGACCTAAAAATTATTATTAGACTGAAAGGGATCACACATGACACAAGAAAACGTCATAGAAATGCGTGAGATTACCAAAAAATTCGGTGATTTTGTCGCAAATGACCATATTAATTTACAAGTCAGAAAAGGTGAAATCCACGCTCTTCTTGGAGAAAATGGAGCCGGTAAATCGACTTTGATGAATATGCTTGCTGGTCTTTTACAACCAACAAGTGGTCAAATCTTAGTAAAAGGTGAAGAAGCAACATTAGATTCACCATCTAAATCTGCTAAGATGGGTATCGGAATGGTTCACCAACACTTTATGTTGGTAGAGGCTTTTACAGTTGCTGAAAACATTATCTTAGGTAATGAAGTCACAAAAGGCGCAGGTGTTCTTGACCTTAAAAAAGCTAGTAAAGAAATTAAAGAACTGTCTGAGAAATACGGTTTAGCGGTTGATCCATCTGCCAAAATTTCTGATATTTCAGTTGGTGCGCAACAACGTGTTGAAATCTTAAAAACACTTTACCGCGGAGCTGATATTATTATCTTTGATGAACCAACTGCTGTTCTAACGCCTTCTGAAATTACTGAATTGCTCGACATTATGCGTAATTTGGTTAAAGAAGGAAAATCAATTATCTTAATCACACACAAATTGGATGAAATTCGTGCGGTTGCAGATCGCGTAACAGTTATTCGTCACGGTAAATCAATTCAAACAGTTCCAGTTGCTGATTCGACAAGTAATGAATTAGCTGAAATGATGGTTGGTCGTGCTGTTTCATTCAAAACAGATAAGATTCCTGCCAATCCAAAAAATGTCGTTCTTTCAATCAAAGACTTGGTTGTTAACGAAAACCGTGGAGTTCCAGCCGTTAAACAATTGTCATTAGATGTTCGTGCAGGAGAAATTGTTGGTATTGCAGGTATTGATGGTAATGGTCAAACAGAATTAGTTGAAGCTCTTACAGGTTTGCGTAAAGTTGAATCTGGTCAATTCTTCATCAAAGGTTCTGATATGACAAATCAACGTCCTCGTAAAATTACAGAACTTGGCGTTGGACATGTCCCAGAAGATCGTCATCGTGATGGTATGGTTCTTGACATGACAATTGCTGAAAATATCGCCCTTCAAACTTACTACAAAGAACCATTTAGCAAACATGGTTTCATGAACTATAATAAGTTAAATGAACATGCTCGTAAGTTGATGAAAGAATTTGATGTCCGTGCAGCAAGTGAATTAGTTTCGGGTGGTGCACTTTCAGGTGGTAACCAACAAAAAGCTGTTATCGCTCGTGAAATCGATCGAAACCCAGATTTGCTTATTGTTAGTCAACCAACTCGTGGACTTGACGTTGGTGCCATTGAATATATCCGTAAACGTTTGGTTGCTGAACGAGATAAGGGTAAAGCCGTTTTGGTTATTAGTTTTGAATTAGATGAAATCCTTGATGTTTCCGACCGTATTGCCGTTATTCATGATGGTAAAATTCAAGGTATCTTAGATCCTGCCACAACCAATAAACAAGAACTTGGTATTTTGATGGCTGGTGGAAAAGTGGAAAAGGAGGATTCTAATGTTAATGTCTAAGAAAACCCAAAAATGGGCTGTTCCATTAATTGCAGTGTTCCTAGGAATGTTGCTTGGAGCAATCCTTATGCTTTGCTTTGGATATAATCCTTTCTGGGCTTATAATGATTTGCTTTATACAGCTTTTGGTACTGTTAAAAATGTTGGGGAAATCTTCCGTGCAATGGGTCCACTTATCCTGATTGCCCTTGGTTTCTCAGTAGCTTCAAAAGCTGGCTTCTTTAACGTTGGTCTTCCAGGTCAAGCGTTAATGGGTTGGGTAATGTCAGTTTGGTTTGCTCTGTCATTTCCAGATTTACCAAAACCAATTTCAGTAATCTGTACTGTTTTGGTTGGTCTTGTTGCTGGTGGTATTGCAGGAGCAATTCCTGGTATTTTACGAGCTTTCCTTGGAACAAGTGAAGTTATCGTAACGATCATGATGAACTACATTATCTTATACGGAACTCAATATTTGATTCAAGATGTTTTCCCAGATAGTATCATGCGTACAACTGAAGCAACAATCAAAGTTTCAAAAAATGCTTCTTATCAAACTGAGTGGTTGTCAGCTTTGACTGATAATTCACGTATCAATATTGGTATTTTCATTGCTTTACTTGCTGTTCTAATTGTTTGGTTTATGATGCGTAAAACAACGCTTGGTTATGAAATTACTTCTGTAGGTATTAATCCACATGCTGCTGAATATGCTGGTATGTCAGCTAAACATTTGATTGTTGTTTCAATGATTATTTCTGGTGCGTTGGCTGGTCTAGGTGGTACAGTTGAAGGGCTTGGAACATTTGGAAATGTGTACTCACAAACAAGTTCATTGAGTATTGGTTGGGACGGAATGGCCGTATCGCTTCTTGCTGTGAATTCAGCTGTAGGTATTCCATTTGCTGCCTTTTTATACGCCGTTCTTGCTATTGGTAAGACAGGGATGATTGGTATTCCATCAGAAGTTATCGATGTTGTATCAGCATTTATTATCTTTTTTGTTGGAGCTGATTACCTAATTCGTCAATTTATTAAAACTAAAAAAGAAGAAGGAGGAAAGTAAGATGAGTTTTTCAACCATGTTAGCCCTATTAGTTTCTTCCATGCTAATTTATTCTGCACCATTGATTTTTACAAGTATCGGTGGAACGTTCTCTGAACGTGGTGGTATCGTAAACGTTGGCCTTGAAGGAATCATGGTGATGGGTGCTTTTTCAGGTGTTCTTTTCAACCTCAGTTATGCTGATGTCTTTGGACATGCAACACCATGGGTTGCTTCAATTGTTGCTGGATTAGTAGGTGTTTTATATTCACTTATTCACGCAGTAGCAACCATCAACCTACGTGCTGACCATGTTGTGTCTGGTACAGTATTGAACTTGATTGCCCCATCGTTTGCTGTTTTCCAATGTCGTTACTTGTTTGGTAAAGGACAAACAGATACAATCACTCAAACATTTGGGCGATTCTCATTCCCAATTTTAAAAGATATTCCTGTTATCGGAAAAATCTTCTTCAACAATACATCTCTAGTTGCTTATGTAGCAATTTTGGTGTCATTCATCTCATGGTTTATCATTTTCAAAACACGCTTTGGTTTGCGTCTACGTTCAGTTGGTGAACATCCACAAGCTGCTGATACACTTGGTATCAATGTTTATCTTATGCGCTATGCAGGTGTTATGATTTCAGGTTTCCTTGGAGGAATTGGTGGCGCTGTCTACGCTCAAACCATTTCAAATAACTTTGCGGTTACTACAATCGCTGGTCCTGGTTTCATCGCTCTTGCTGCAATGATTTTCGGTCGCTGGAATCCTGTTGGAGCAATGCTTTCAAGTTTATTCTTTGGCTTGTCACAATCACTTGCTATTATCGGTGCACAATTACCATTCTTCTCAAATATTCCACCTGTTTACCTAAAAGTCGCTCCTTATGTATTGACAATCATTGTCTTGGCAGCGTTCTTTGGTAAAGCAGTAGCGCCAAAAGCAGATGGTGTTAACTACATTAAATCTAAATAAAGAAAAAAAGTTGGTGTGAAGCCAACTTTTTTTAAGCTAAATATTTGTAAGCGATTTACATGTGTGATATAGTTATCTTAATAAAATAATATAATTGAGGTTACTTCTATGAGTAAAATTGTTGTTATTGGAGCAAATCACGCTGGTACAGCTTGCATAAAAACGATGTTAACTAACTATGGTTCAGAAAACGAAGTAGTAGTATTTGATCAAAACTCTAATATCTCATTTTTGGGATGTGGTATGGCTTTATGGATTGGTCAACAAATTTCAGGACCTGAAGGACTTTTTTATTCAAATAAAGAAGAACTTGAGCAATTAGGTGCAAGAATTTACATGAATTCTCCTGTAGAATCAATTGACTATGAGCAAAAAACAGTGACTGCATTAGTTGACGGTAAACCACATCTTGAAACGTATGAAAAGTTAATATTTGCTACAGGTTCACAACCAATTATTCCACCTATTAAAGGTGTAGCTTTAAAGGAGGGATCACAAGAATTTGAAGCTGAACTTGAAAATATCCAATTTGTAAAATTATATCAAAATGCGCAAGATGTTATTGAAAAGTTAAAAGATAAAGATATCTCGCGTGTAGCTGTTGTAGGAGCAGGTTACATTGGTGTTGAACTGGCTGAAGCGTTCCAACGTAAAGGAAAAGAAGTTACTTTGATTGATGTTGCTAATACTTGTTTAGCAGGCTATTATGACGAAGATCTTAGTGATATTATGGCTAAAAATCTAGAAACACATGGTATTAAGCTGGCTTTTGGTGAAACCGTAAAAGAAATTGTTGGTAAGACGAAAGTTGAAAAAATCATAACTGACAAGGCAACTTACCAAACTGATATGGTTATACTTGCTGTAGGCTTCCGACCAAACACCGGCCTTGCTGGTGGTAAACTTGAGTTGTTCAAAAATGGAGCCTTTCTAGTTGATAAGAATCAAGAAACAAGTACTCAAGATGTTTACGCAATTGGAGATTGTGCAACAATCTATAACAATGCGTCTCGTGAAACTGACTATATTGCACTTGCATCAAACGCTGTTAGAACAGGTATTGTTGCTGCACATAATGCTTGTGGTCATAAACTTGAAGGGATTGGTGTCCAAGGTTCAAATGGTATTTCAATTTATGGCTTGAATATGGTTTCAACAGGGTTAACACTCGAAAAAGCAAAAGCTAAAGGTATCGATGCAGAAGAAGTTGAGTATAGTGATAAACAAAAGCCTGATTTTATTGAGAAAAACAATTTTGAAGTTACTTTAAAAATCGTTTACGATAAAGTTAGTCGACGTATTTTAGGTGCACAAATGATGGCGATGGCAGATATTTCATTGGGAATTCACCTTTTCTCACTTGCTATCCAAGAAGGAGTGACAATTGATAAACTCGCTCTTACTGATTTATTCTTCTTGCCTCATTTCAATAAGCCATATAATTACATTACAATGGCTGCTTTGAATGCAAAATAGTAAATAAAAAAAGCTATCCCAAGGGATAGCTTTTTTATTCAAAAACTAGAAATTAGTTTTTGCAAGCAGAAGCAAATTCTTCTTTAGAGAAAGCTTCGTCGATGATAGCTTTCAATTCTTTAGCAGAAGCTTCCATTTTTTGTTGTTCAGCGTCATTCAATGGAATGTTAACTGGACGAACGATACCGTGTGCACCAACGATAGCTGGTTGACCGATGTAGCAGTCAGTTACGTTAGCGTATTGACCTTCTTGGAATACAGAAAGTGGAAGTACTGCGTTTTCATCGTTAAGGATTGCTTTAGTGATACGAGCAAGCGCAACAGCGATACCGTAGAATGTAGCACCTTTTTTGTTGATGATTGAGTAAGCAGCGTCACGAACACCTTCGAAAAGTTCAACCAATTCAGCTTCGTCAACGTTTTGAACGTCTTTAAGGTAGCTTTCAAGGTTTACACCGGCAACGTTAGCGTGTGACCAAACAGCGAATTCTGAGTCACCGTGTTCACCCATGATGTATGCGTGAACTGAACGAGCATCAACATCAAGTTTTTCAGCCAAAGCTTGACGGAAACGAGCTGAGTCAAGTGAAGTACCTGAACCGATAACGCGTTCTTTAGGGAATCCAGAGAATTTCCATGTAGAGTAAGTCAAGACGTCAACTGGGTTTGCAGCAACCAAGAAGATTCCTTTGAATCCAGATTTAACAACTTCAGTTACGATTGATTTGTTGATAGCAAGGTTTTTACCAACAAGGTCAAGACGAGTTTCACCTGGTTTTTGTGGAGCACCTGCAGTGATAACTACAAGGTCAGCATCTGCACAGTCTTCGTATTTAGCTGCGTAGATTTTTTTAGGTGAAGTGAAAGCAAGAGCGTGGCTAAGGTCTTCAGCATCCCCAACAGCTTTGTCAAACAATTGAGGGATTTCGATGATACCAAGTTCTTGAGCGATTCCTTGGTTTACAAGTGCGAATGCGTAAGAAGAACCTACGGCACCGTCACCAACAAGGATAACTTTTTTGTGTTGTTTAGTTGCAGTCATTTATCTAAACATCTCCTTAATTTTTTTAGGCTGACGCCCATACGAATAATATTTTAACACGTTAAGTGAGAAATGTCACGAACTAATTGGAAAAAATTGAAAAAAGAAGAAAGCAATATTTTTAGGAGAATTTAGTCATATTACCTTCTAAAAAATAGTGAATTTTTCACAAAAATTTTACTTATATTTGTCGTATTTTGCTTTTGAAAATCATATGAAAAGCAGTGGTAATTTATCTGACATTCAGTTAAAAAGGAGTAAAAGGATATTAGTGTTGATGTGGTTTTAATGCAGTATTTATGATATAATATAGTTGAGTTTTACACTAGAAAAGGAGTGTTTTTCCTTAATGCAGGATAAGAATTTAATTGACGTAAATCTAACTTCAGAAATGAAGACAAGTTTTATTGATTACGCCATGTCTGTTATTGTTGCTCGTGCTCTTCCTGATGTACGCGATGGATTAAAACCAGTTCATCGTCGTATCTTGTACGGAATGAATGAGCTCGGTGTGACGCCAGATAAACCTCATAAGAAATCTG
>NZ_DGTE01000040.1:0-65765 GCF_002393675.1 Streptococcus sp. UBA4344 | reverse complement strand
GACTTTTGAAGACTTCAAGTTTCCCTGAGTTCACAGGCCGCGTTTGTCCTGCGCTTTGTGAAAAAGCATGTAACTGTGTTTCCAT
The DNA here is from genome assembly GCF_002393675.1 of Streptococcus sp. UBA4344. Classification (NCBI taxonomy): domain Bacteria; kingdom Bacillati; phylum Bacillota; class Bacilli; order Lactobacillales; family Streptococcaceae; genus Streptococcus; species Streptococcus sp. UBA4344. The sequence continues at coordinate 65,680 of NZ_DGTE01000040.1, read as the reverse complement.
GGAAAAGGATTACAGCGACGGAAAAGATATTAAAGATCCTGTTTCAATTCATGACAATGAACTTTATATAATTGAAAAGGCTTTTGAATCAGGATACATGAAGCCTCAGATTCCAAAAGTAAGAAGTGGAAAAAAAATTGCGGTTGTAGGTTCTGGTCCTGCAGGTCTTGCTGTTGCAGATCTTTTAAATCGCCGTGGACACAATGTTACTGTTTTTGAACGTGAAGATCATGTTGGTGGACTTTTGATGTACGGTATTCCAAATATGAAGTTGGATAAAGAAATTGTTCAACGTCGTATTGATCTTATGGAAAAACTTGGTATCACATTTGTTGCCAATACAGAAGTTGGACGTGATATTACAGCTGATGAATTGTTGAAACAATATGATCGTGTTGTTCTTGCGACTGGTGCAAGTGTTCCTCGTGATTTGGATGTCCCAGGTCGTCATTTATCAGGTGTGCGTTTTGCGGTTGATTTCTTGACTGAAACAACTAAAAATGTTCTTGCATCTGATAATAAAAAACTTGGTCCAATCCTTGAAGGTAAACACGTTCTTGTCATTGGTGGTGGTGATACTGGTAATGACTGTATCGGTACAGCTGTTCGTTTAGGTGCAGCAAGCGTTAAACAGCTTGAAATCACTCCAGAGCCACCCGAAAAACGTTTGCCAACAAATCCTTGGCCACAATACCCAATGATTAAACGTGTTGGTTATGGACAAGAAGAAGCTAACTATGTTCAAGATACTGAATTGACAACTTATGCGACATCAACAACTGAATTTATTGGTGCTGATCGTGGTCAAGTTATTGCTGCTAAGACTATCAAAGTTGGACCTGGATTCAAACCAATCGAAGGTACTGAAGAAACTATTAAAGCAGACCTTGTCTTGCTAGCAATGGGATTCACTGGTGCTGAAAAATCACTTTTTGAACAATTTGGAGTTCAAAGTGTTTACGATGATTATTCAACTAATAATGATCGTGTCTTTGTTGCTGGTGACGCTCGTCGTGGTCCAAGTCTTGTTATTTGGGGAATCCGTGAAGGACGTAAGGCTGCAGAAAAAATCGACCAAGGTCTCCGCATCATGGTTGCTCAATAATTAATTTATTAAGCGTTTAACACATTCTTGTTTTCAATCATAAAAAACTGCCTTTAGGGCAGTTTTTTTATGACTTTTATTTTACGAAATGATGTATCATGAAATATAACGCTTACAATCCTTTATGTTATTTGTAATATTAGCTTGCTATACTAGTATTCATAAAGGGAGGAAGATTTTTATGAATTACAAAACAAAAATAGCGTTAGCAACAGCTACTCTTTCAGGAGCTTTGTTGTTTTCACAAGTAAACGCTAAGGCAGATGCCTATACTTTGCAAAGCGGTGATTCATTTTACAGTGTAGCACAAATGTATGGACTTAGTGTCTATGATTTGGCTGCTTTGAATGGTATGTCAATTTATGACACTATTGTCCCAGGACAAGTTTTGCAGATACCTGATAAAACCCCTATTGATCCATTTGTGACGAATTTGTTAACATCAAGTAGAAATTCGGAGTCTAGTCAGGTTGATTCGCCAGTGTCAAAGTCAGAAGTTCCAACTAATACTTACCCAGTTGGGCAATGTACCTGGGGTGTAAAACAAGTTGCAACTTGGGCAAGTAATTGGTGGGGAAATGCTGGCGATTGGGCAGCTAATGCAGCTTCACAAGGCTATGTGGTTGGGACACAAGCTGAAGTAGGAGCTATTATTTGTTGGACAGATCCTGATAGTTACGGGCATGTGGCCTACGTTACAGCAGTCAATGCTAGTGGGCAAATTCAAGTTTTAGAATCTAATTATGGCAATAAACAATGGATTGATAATTATCGTGGCTGGTTTGATCCAACAAAGAGTAACACTGCTGGAACAGTCAGCTATATCTATCCAGAAAGTTATTAACAAGATAGAATAAGTCTGGAAAAATTCCAGGCTCTTTTATTTCTGTGGATAAGTTGTTGATAAAAAGCTAGTTGATGTGATCAACTAGCTTTTTGATTATTTATCATCTGGTGTAAGAATCATTGGAATAATGATTGGTTCACGTTCAGTTTTTTCGTATAGGAATGGACGAAGCGCGTTAACGATAGCACCGTTAACAGATTGGATACTTGCATCTTTGTTTTTCAAAGCAATGCGGATAGCATTGAAGAGAACACGTTGACTTTCTCGAATAAGGTCACCAGATTCTCGCATGTAGATAAATCCACGACTAAGAATGTCTGGACCTGCCAAAATCATTTGGCTATCAAAGTCAACAGTAGCAACGGCAAGAACAACTCCGTCTTCAGATAAATCACGGCGGTCACGAAGTACGGCAGCACCGATATCTCCGATACCATTACCATCAACATAGATATCCTGGGCGTTAAAGTGTCCAGCACGACGAGCTGAGTTAGCTGTAAGAGCTAGCACATCACCGTTTTCCATGATGAAGATATTGTCTTTTGGCACACCTGTGTCCATCGCTAAACCAGCGTGGATTTTAAGCATACGGTATTCACCGTGAACTGGCATGAAGTATTTTGGTTTCATCAAGCGGAGCATAAGTTTTTGCTCTTGTTGTCCACCGTGACCAGATGTGTGGATATTGTTAACTTTTCCGTGGATAACTTCTACACCAGCTTCTTGGATAGTGTTGATAAGTTTGTTAACACTTGTTGTATTACCAGGAATTGGGCTAGAAGAGAAGATGACAGTATCGCCAGGTTGTAGTGTAACTTGACGGTGTGTACCATTAGCAATACGTGCTAGCGCAGCCATTGATTCACCTTGGCTACCTGTACACATAATCAAGATTTCACTAGCGTGGTAGTCTTTGATTTCGCTTGGTTCGATAAATGTTCCTTTTGGAACTTTGATATAACCAAGTTCAATACCGTTTACAATGGCTTTTTCCATTGAACGTCCGAAGACTACGATTTTACGTCCAGTTTTAACAGCTGCTTCGGCAGCTTGTTGGAGACGGAAGATGTTTGAGGCAAATGACGCAAAGATAATACGTCCATGGATGCCTTCAATAATCTTCATAATAGATTGTCCAACAACTTTTTCTGAGTTTGTAAAGGTTGGAATTTCTGCGTTAGTAGAATCAGATAGCAAACATAGGACGCCATCCTCACCAAGTGCAGCCATGCGGTGGATATCAGCTGGTTCACCAACTGGTGTCCAGTCAAATTTGAAATCCCCTGTGCAGACAATTTTACCTTGTGGTGTGTGGATAACGATTCCTAGAGGTTCTGGAATTGAGTGGGTAGTACGGAAGAATGTAACACTAAGATTCTTAAACGTTAACTCTGTGTTTGCGTTGATTTCGTAAAGTTTAGCGTCACGTAAAAGCCCGTGTTCTTCCAATTTTCCTTTGATGAGTGAAAGAGCAAGTGGTCCAGCGTAAATTGGAATATTAGCTTGCTTCAAAAGGAAAGGAATCCCACCAATGTGGTCTTCGTGCCCGTGAGTAATCACAAGGCCTTTAATACGATCGATATTGTCAACGATATATGAATAGTCTGGAATAACGTAGTCAATACCGAGCAAATCGTCTTCTGGGAATTTGATACCTGCATCTACGATAATAATTTCATCTTGATATTCAATACCGTAAGTGTTTTTACCAATTTCTCCGAGACCACCAATCGCATAAACCCCAACTTCTTCGGGTTTTAAATTGATTTGTGACATATTATAACTCCGTTAATTTAAAGGCACCTGTTTCTTTTTCGTAGGCTAGGTGTTTATCTGAAAGAAGTTCAATAAACTCTACATTGTAAGCTGTTTTTTCTTCAACAAGTTCACGAGTTTTGATACGTCCTTCGAGTTCGTTTGCTGCGTCAATTTCTAAATAAAGTGCTTTAGTTTGTTCGCGGCGTGGGTTACGTTCTTTTGTTTCTTGATAAAAAACTTTGTAAATCATAGTTTTTTCCTTTCTTTATATACCTGTGGTTAATCAAACTACACTAAACACGTCAACTAGCTTGTATCTACTTGACCAGTCATTATTAAATTTTTCCGAGTAATTGATTTAACCTTGATTCGTTGCAATTATTAAAATTATATCATAAAATAAGAAGTATAATCAAGTGAGGGAATTTAAATGATGAAAGTTTTAGCCTTTGATACTTCAAGTAAGGCTTTGTCTGTTGCCATCTTAGATGGTGATAATTTACTAGCCGATGTAACGGTCAATATTAAGAAAAATCACAGCATTAATTTGATGCCTGCGATTGATTTTTTGATGAAAGCTGTAGACTTAAAACCAGCTGATTTGGATAGAATTTCAGTTGCTCAAGGACCTGGTTCATATACCGGTCTTCGTGTGGCAGTTGCGACAGCTAAAACGCTAGCCTACACCCTAGATATTGAATTAGTCGGTGTCTCAAGCCTTTATGCACTTGCTGCAGCAGCTGATTTTGAGGGATTAGTTGTCCCTGTCATTGATGCCCGTCGTAACAATGTTTACGCTGGCTTTTATAAAAATGGTCAATCTGTTAAAGAAGATCAACACATGAATTTTGCTGATGTTCTAGACGTGGTTAAGAATGAGGAGGCAGTTATGTTTGTAGGAGAAGTTGCTAACTTCCACGATCAAATTGCTGAAAGTTTACCACAGGCTAAGGCTATTACAGTGTTACCATCTGCTTATGCTATCGGAAAATACGGTCAAAATTTAGAACCTGTCGAAGTAGATAGTTTTGTTCCTAATTATTTAAAACGTGTTGAAGCAGAGGAAAATTGGCTTAAGACACACAAAGAAAACCCAAGTGCAAACTATGTCAATCGTATCTAACATGAAAGATTTACAAGCATGTGTTGCAGCTGTTTATGAGATACTTTCAGATGTGTATCCAGTATCTCCTTGGACTGAAAATCAGATTTTATCAGACATGCAACAAGAGAATGTTGATTACTTTTTTGTGGAAAAAGATGGGCAAGTAGTCGGTTTTTTAGCGATTCAGCAGTTAGTTGGGGAGCTTGAGATTACAAATATTGCCATTAAAAAAGCTTATCAGGGACATGGATTAGGTAGCCAATTACTGGCTAATCTTGATCATGTTGATTTTCCCATTTTCTTAGAAGTCAGAGCATCAAATGCTTCTGCACAGGCACTATATAAGAAATTTGGTTTTGAAATTATTGCCAAACGTAAGCAATATTATCACGAACCAGTAGAAGATGCGATTATCATGAAGCGCGAAGGTAAATAAGAGGTAATAAATTGATGAAAGATAGATATATTTTAGCCGTGGAGAGTTCTTGTGATGAGACAAGTATTGCGGTTTTAAAAAATGACAGTGAGATTTTAAGTAATGTCATCGCTAGTCAAATCGAAAGTCACAAACGCTTTGGCGGCGTAGTGCCTGAAGTAGCAAGTCGTCACCATGTTGAAGTGATTACAACTTGTTTCAAGGATGCTTTAGATGCAGCTGGAATTGAAGTTAGTGATTTAGATGCTGTTGCTGTGACTTATGGTCCAGGATTGGTCGGTGCTATTTTAGTTGGTATGGCTGCTGCAAAAGCTTTTGCATGGGCTAATAATTTGCCACTGATTCCAGTAAATCACATGGCAGGGCACTTGATGGCTGCGCGTGAAGTTAAAGAACTTCAATATCCATTAATGGCTTTGTTGGTTTCTGGTGGGCATACAGAGCTTGTTTATGTGTCTGAGCCTGGAAACTATAAAATTGTTGGTGAAACACGTGATGACGCTGTTGGTGAGGCTTATGATAAAGTAGGGCGTGTTATGGGATTGACTTATCCAGCGGGACGTGAAATTGATCAGTTGGCTCATAAAGGAAAAGATATTTATGATTTCCCACGTGCTATGATTAAAGAAGATAATCTAGAATTTTCATTCTCAGGTTTGAAGTCTGCCTTTATTAATTTGCATCATAATGCAGCTCAAAAGGGTGAAACTCTTTCAAATGAAGATTTATCAGCCTCATTCCAAGCGGCAGTTTTAGATGTTTTAATGGCTAAAACGAAAAAAGCTTTAGAGAAATATCCTGTCAAAACACTTGTGGTGGCAGGTGGTGTAGCTGCTAACCAAGGATTACGTGGGCGACTAGCTGATGAGATTACTGAAGCAGAAGTTGTTATTCCACCACTTCGCCTATGTGGTGACAATGCTGGGATGGTCTCACTAGCTGCAGCTATCGAATATGATAAAGGACATTTTGCTGGACTTGATTTAAATGCTAAACCAAGTCTTGCCTTTGATACATTGGATTAAATATAAATAAGCTCCTGAAAATTTCAGGGGCTTTTGACTTATTACCAGGTTTAGTAGTTTAATTTTGATATGAGTTTTTCGAGCTGAGCCACTTCATCTGTGGATAAGTTTGATAATAGCAAATCAGATTGTTGCTGTTCATATTCATGAAGTTGTGGATAAATGTCCATGGCTTTTTCTGTTGGGTAAACACGCTTGATTTTTTGATTAACAGAATCTTTCTTTAATTCAAAATAGCCAAGCTTAACAAGTTTTTTGATGGTTCTAAAGGCTGTTGTGCGATCAATTTGGACATTATCAGCTAATTCCCCTAAAAACATACCAGGTTGTTCACAGATACGAATGATATAGATATAAAGGTTATTATTTAAGCCAAATTCTTTAAAGTGATTGTTAGAATCTATTTGAATAGTACGCGTAATGGCACCAATAGTACGAATGATTTTAAACATCTTATCTCCTCGAATAAATTTTATCAAAAAAATATTGCATTTACAATAAAATGTGCTATAATATGAGAAATATTATTGCAAATACAATTAAATAAAAGGGGAGAGTTTATGGAAATCAGAATTTTTGAGCCAAAATTTAATCAGTCAGTAAAAGAGATGATTTTAGATATTCAACAAAATGAATTTCTACTTCCAATCACGCTATCTGATCAACCAGATTTATTAAACATTGAAAGTTCCTATCAAAAGAGTGGTGGACAATTTTGGGTAGCTGTAGATGATAAAGGTGAAAAGGTAATAGGGTGCCTTGGGTTAGTTGCTCTTGCAGAAGGAAATGTTGCTTTAAAGAAAATGTTTGTTGCAAAACCTTATCGAAAATTAGGTTTAGGGAAAAAGTTATTAGAAGAATTTATTACTTATTGTTATGAAAATAGTAAAAAGGCGATATTTCTTGGAACAACATCAGATTTTGAAGCTGCTCAGTATTTTTATCAAAAATCAGGATTTCAGGAAATTGACTCTACAGATTTACCTGTGGATTTTCCAAAATTATCTGTGGATAATCGCTATTATAGTTATTTTCTCAACTAAAAAAGCAGACAAAGTCTGCTTTTTCAGTGATAAAAACTTATTTTTCTATATATTATATTACCAGCTGGCTTTTGTAACCCCTGGGATTTTACCTTCGTGAGCAAGAATGCGGAAATTGATACGACTCATACCAAATTTGCGCATGTAAGCATGTGGACGTCCGTCGATGCGGTCGCGGTTTTTCAAACGATTTGGATTTGAGTCGCGTGGCAATTTACGAAGGGCTTCGTAATCGCCCTTAGCTTTTAATTCACGACGTAAGTCAGCATATTGCTCGATGAGTTTTAATTGTTTATTATATCTAGCGATTTTTGATTTTTTAGCCATAATATCTCCTTTTTAGTTAACTGGTTAACAAAAATAATTATAGCACTTTTAAAAAGAGAATCAAGAGAAAAAACTTAACTAGTTAAATATTTTTAAAAAAAGTAAAAAGAAACCCAAAATAGGATCTCTTTTTAGTTTATTAATAATGTAAACTTCCAGCAACCCAGCCTGTACATAGAGCAACGGTGATGTTAAAACCACCAGTATGGGCGTTAATATCAAGAACCTCACCTGCAAAATGTAGGCCTGGGACTTGTTTACTTTCAAGAGTTTTAGGATTGATTTCTTTCAAGTCGACGCCCCCTTTGGTTACAAAGGACTTAGCTAGTGACATTTTGCCAGTGACTTTGATTGGCATAGCTTTCAGTTTAGCCACAAGTTCTTGTTCCTGATTTGGTGTCAATTGTTTGACTTTTTCGGGAAATGGCTGAGCGAAAAAGCTTGCTAAGCGCTCAGGAACAAGCATTTTGAGTGTATTCTTAAGAGATTTTTCACGATGTTCCACTAGAAATGAATGAAGTTCTTCTGTGGACATTTTTGGGATAACATCCAGTTTAATGGTTTCTCCACCTTTGATAAAGCTAGACATGCGAAGAGCAGCGGGTCCAGATAGTCCAAAGTGAGTAAAGAGTAAATCGTGTGTGATATGATGTTTTCCATAAGATAGGCTAACATCATCAAGTGAAATCCCTTGAAGTTCTTTATGTGGAAAATCTGTTAATAAAGGACTTTCAGCTGCTTCAAGTTCAGTTAGATTTAATTTAAAGTGACGAGCAATCTCGTAACCAAATCCAGTAGATCCTGTGGATGGATAAGCTTTACCACCAGTTGTGACAATAAGTTTTCCACAAACAAATTCATCTGAAGCTGACTTAATGTGGAAAAGCTCATCGATTTTCTTTACAGAAACAACTTCAGTATTTGTTAAGACTGTACCACCGAGTTCACTGATTTTATGAGTGAGGGCATCAATGATTGTTTTTGATTTATCAGTTTTTGGGAAGACGCGCCCATGGTCTTCAACTTTTAAAGCAACACCATTTTCTTCAAAGAATCGCATGATATCATGGTTGTCAAATTGTGAAAAGACACTGTATAGAAAACGCCCATTGCCCGGAATGCCTTCCATGAGGTCATCGATAGTACCATTATTTGTGACATTACAGCGTCCGCCACCAGTACCAGCTAGTTTCTTTCCGAGTCTTCTATTTTTTTCAATAAGTAGTGTTTTGTAACCATAATAGCTGCTAGAAATGGCAGCCATCATACCGGCAGGTCCACCACCGATGATAATTGTATCGTATTGTTTCATATAATCATTGTAGCATAAAATGTTTCTATCCCGTAGTCAAATGACAGTAGATTTTTTTGAAATAAGGAAGTAAGTTTACAGAAAATGACAGAAAGTTGACACGATTGCGAAAAAAAGCCTATCAATTCAGGCTTGAAGCAGTCAATTAACTGGTTAAAAATTGACAATCATTAGTTCATGTGTTATCCTTTTCATAAGTAATTTCAATGTAAAAGAGGATATTATGGCAATCGAGAAAACAGTTAGTGAATTGGCTGAGATTCTGGGTGTTAGCCGTCAAGCGGTTAATAATCGTGTTAAGAATCTGCCGGAAGAAGATGTTGATAAAAATGAAAAGGGTGTTACGGTAGTTAATCGTAGCGGCTTGATTAAACTTGAAGAAATTTATAAAAAAACTATCTTTGAAGATGATCCAATTGATGAAGAAACAAAACAACGTGAACTTTTGGAAATTCTAGTTGATGAAAAAAATACAGAAATCACTCGTCTGTATGAACAACTAAAAGCCAAAGATAAACAATTGGCTTCAAAAGATGAGCAACTTCGTGTTAAAGATGTTCAAATTGGTGAAAAAGACAAGCAATTAGATCAACAACAACAGTTGACGCTTGCTGCTATGGAAGATAGTAAACGTCTTCAACTTGAACTTAATGAGGCTAAAGCTGAATTTGAAGAGATTCAAACAAAAACTGAAGAAGCAATTCAAGAACAGGAAGAAGAAGCTGCTCCGAAAGGATTGTTTGCACGTCTTTTTGGTAAAAAATAAGGAAGTCGGAGGCTGGGACGAAAGTTCCAGCTTATTTTGTAAAAGTGAAATAGTTATGTGATTAAGGAGAAATTATGGAAAAGCTATCTGAGTACATTGCTTTTGACTTGGAATTTAATACAGTTGCTGAAATTAGTCATATTATTCAAGTTTCTGCTGTAAAATTTCGAGATGGTGAAGAAGTTGACAACTTTGACACTTATGTTTACACAGATGTGCCTTTGCAATCTTTTATTAATGGTTTAACAGGGATTACATCAGAAAAAATTGCAAATGCTCCAAAATTAGATAAAGTCTTGGCAGATTTTAAAGATTTCGTAGGAGAGACAGCTCTAGTTGGTTATAATGCCTTGAAATCTGACTTGCCACTTTTAGCTGAGAATGATTTAGACTTGACAGAGCTTTACAAGGTTGACTTGTATGATGAAGCTTATGAACGTCGTAGTTCTGATTTGAATGGAATTGCAAATCTTAAGTTGACAAGCGTTGCTGATTTTTTAGGCATCTCTGGACATGGACATAATTCTTTAGAAGATGCTCGAATGACAGCACTCGTCTATGAAAAATTTATGGAATTTGATGAGAACAAGTCTTATCTGAATCAGCAAGAAGAAGAGCATGGCGATAATCCTTTTGCAGCTTTGGGTGGCTTTTTTAGCTGATAGCTCTGCTATTTTTCAAAAAAATAAAAAATCATCTAGGGTAACCCCTTGCTTATGACCTTAGGTCATGTCCTATAATGAGGGCAGAAAGGAGGTGAAAGGAATGTCTCAGACTTATAGCACCGGTGATTTGGCAAAGTTGGCTGGTGTTTCAGTTCGTACAGTGCAATATTATGACAAACGTGGTATTTTAGTTCCTTCTCAATTGACAGAAGGTGGTCGTCGAATTTACACTGAGAGTGATTTGGAACGTTTGCGAATGATTTGTTTCTTGCGAGATTTGGATTTTTCAATTGAACAGATTAAACGTCTCTTTGTTGAAGATAATGCTAAGCAGGTTTTAGAGTTATTGCTTGCTGAGCATATTCGTGAGATAAAGCAAGAACTAGCTGACAAGAAAGAGAGGCTTGACACCGCTGTCAACTTGCTTGACAATGTGAAAAGTCAATCTGGCCAGTCATTAGAATTTTTATCAGACATTTCTCTTACCATGAAAAATCAATTATCTTTGAAAAAGGTCCATAGGAAGATGTTTTTCATCTTTTTGCCTTTAATTATCCTTCAAGTGGGAAGCATAGTATGGGCACTTGTGGCAAGGAATTTTTGGATTTATCTGCTTGCTGAAATTATCATAGTTCCCTTTGCCATCTGGTTTGCTAGGAAATACTCTCAAAATGTAGCTTATGTTTGCCCAAATTGTCATCATTGCTTTCAACCAAATTTTCAGACATTTTTCTTTGCAGCGCACACACCTAAGACAAGAAAGCTCACTTGTCCACATTGTCATGAAAAATCATATTGTTTAGAAGTAGCAAGTAAATAAAAAGCTCGAACCAATGGTTCGAGCTTTTTTGATGTTTAGCTTAGAATGGCAATTTCCCTGCGAAAGCACCAAGTGTTTTTTGAGTGGCAGCATCAACTTGAGAAAGAGCATCGTTGATAGCTTGTGTTGTCATATCTTGAAGAGTTTCGATATCATCTGGGTCAACAATAGCATCTTTGAATGAGATGTTAACCAATTTTTTGTCACCTGTGAATTCAGCAACAACTAATTCTTGAGCTGATTTTCCAGTGAAAGTTGTGCTAGCAAGCTCAGCTTGTTTTTTCTCCATTTGTTTTTGGAGTTTTTGAGCTTGACGCATCATGTTTTGCATGTTCATCATAATAGTTATAAGATTCCTTTCGTAGCGAGGGTTTGAGTCTTTATTAATTTGGAAATTTATCTTGAAAAAGATATTAATATTATAGCATCTTTCCTATAGAACTTAAAGTTTGGAGTTAGGGTTATGATTATGATTATTGTTTTTGGTCTGATAAGAGAGGATTTTACAAAAACTTTACAAAAAACAGGTAATGGATTTGATATTAACTGCTTATAATGACGACTATAAAGATGTTAAAGGAGAAAGCCATGAAAAAATGGAAAATGTTAGCCGGTTTAGCTCTACTTAGTTTGGGAGTAGGTTCAGTCTTATCTGCTTGTGGAAAATCATCTAAAACTGAGTCAGGAACGGGGCAGATTAATGTTGTCTCTCGTGAAGAAGGATCAGGGACACGCGGTGCTTTTGTTGAGCTTTTTGATTTAAAAGGAAAAAATAGTAAAGGCGATACAGTTGATATGACTACATCAAGTGCTATCGTAACGAACTCAACATCGGTCACATTAACAACTGTTGCTGGAGATAAGTCAGCAATTGGTTATGCATCACTAGGTGCTCTTAATGACAGTGTCAAAGTTTTGAATATCGATGGCCAAAAAGCTAGTGTTGAGACAATTAAGGATCGTTCTTATAAGATTTCTCGTCCATTTAATATTGTGACAAAATCAGAAATCAGTAAGTCAGCAAAGGATTTCATGGCTTATATCTTAAGCAGTGATGGTCAAAAGATTGTTAAGGATAATGGCTATATTCCTCTTGAGCAAAAAGAGCCTTATCAAACAAGTGTGACTACTGGAAAAGTAGTGGTTTCTGGATCTAGTTCGGTAACTCCAGTTATGGAAAAATTGAAAGAAGCTTATGGTAAAGTTAATCCAGGTGTTAAAGTCGATATTCAACAAAGTGACTCATCAACCGGTATCACTGACACTATTGATGGAACATCGGATATTGGTATGGCTTCTCGTGAATTAGAGGAAGCTGAAAAAGCAAAAGGTGTTTCATCAACTGTTATTGCAATGGATGGCATTGCACTTGTTGTCAATAAGGCTAATGAGGTAGAAAATTTGACCAGCCAACAGGTAAAAGATATATTTTCTGGCAAAATAACAGCCTGGAAAGACTTGACTGATTAAGAGGATGTCATGAATCACAAAAAAGAAAAAATCATGCAGGGGCTATTCTTTTTAACAGCCTGTATTTCAATCGTTTCAGTTTTATTGATATGCATTTTCTTGTTGGCAAATGGACTGCCTGCTATTAAAGAAATTGGCATTAAAAATTTTCTTCTGGGAGAAATTTGGCGTCCATCAAGTAATGAATTTGGCATTTTACCAATGATTGTTGGGTCTCTTTATGTGACGCTGGGAGCTTTAGTCATAGGGGTTCCGATTGGTATCTTTACGGCAGTTTTTATGGCAAAATTTTGTCCACCTGTTCTTTATAAGCTTTTGAAGTCAGCTATTAATTTAATGGCAGGAATTCCGTCGGTTGTTTATGGTTTCTTTGGTTTAGTTGTCCTTGTTCCCTTTGTGCGTAATTACATTGGTGGCTATGGTATGGGAGTACTAACGGCATCGATTCTTTTGGGAATAATGATTTTGCCAACTATAGTTAGTGTGTCGGAGTCAGCCATTCGTGCGGTGCCCAACTCTTATTATGAGGGAGGATTAGCTCTGGGAGCTTCTCATGAAAGAAGTATATTTTTTGTGGTACTTCCTGCTGCCAAACGCGGCATCTTGGCGTCCGTTATTCTCGGACTTGGTCGCGCTGTTGGAGAGACTATGGCTGTTATTATGGTAGCAGGTAATCAGGCGATTTTACCAAGCTCATTAACCTCAGGGGTTCGAACACTAACAACAAATATTGTTATGGAAATGGGGTATTCATCAGGACTTCATAGGCAAGCTTTGATTGGAACGGCTGTTATTTTGTTTCTGTTTGTCTTGATTGTTAACATTGCTTTTTCATTATTACGGAAAGAGGATTAGTATGAAAAATATCAATCAGAGAAATATCAAACAAAAGATTGACTCTCGTAAAAAAGATCCTCTGTCGATGATTTTATTTTGCGTGGTGTATTTGGCAGCCTTCTTAAGTTTTTTAGTTATCACTTTTATTGTCATTTATATTCTAGTTAAGGGGGCACCTCATCTTAGTAAGGGCTTATTTGCTTTAACTTATACGACAGAAAATGTTTCTCTATTACCAGCTTTGATTAATACCTTGTCGATAACGCTATTGACCCTTTTGATTGCTGTTCCGATTGGAATTGGTGCTTCTATTTACCTAACGGAATACGCTAGAAGGGATAATCCATTAGTTTCAATTATTAGGATTGCTACCGAAACACTTTCAGGAATTCCATCGATTATTTATGGTTTGTTTGGGGCACTTTTCTTTGTTAAGTATGCGCATTTTGGTCTTTCTTTGTTATCAGGTGGTATTACGTTAAGTATTATGATTCTTCCCCTAATCATGCGTACAACGGAAGAAGCTTTACTATCTGTTCCTGATGGGTACCGAGAAGGAGCCTTTGCTTTAGGTGCTGGAAAATTACGGACAATTTTTAGAATAGTTTTACCAAGTGCAATACCGGGTATTTTCTCAGGGGTTATTTTAGCAATTGGCCGTATTATCGGAGAATCTGCGGCTCTTATTTTTACAGCTGGAACTGTTGCGGAAGTAGCAAGAAGTGTCTTTAGTTCCTCTAGAACTTTAGCAGTTCATATGTATGCGATATCTGGTGAGGGCTTATATCTTAATCAGACTTATGCAACAGCAGTAGTTCTCTTGGTATTAGTCATTGGTATTAATGTTTTATCTGGTTTTGTGGCTAGATGTCTAGGAAGTGAGATGAGTGATGAGTAAGTTAATTGTTGATAATTTAGATTTATATTATGGTGATTTTCACGCGTTAAAATCGATTGATTTAGAAATTCCAGCAAATGGAATCACAGCTTTTATTGGGCCGTCAGGGTGTGGAAAATCCACCTTGTTAAAAAGTTTGAATCGCATGAATGATTTGGTTAAAGATTGTCGTATCACTGGGAAAGTGATTCTAGATGATGAAGACATTTATCAAGATATTGATATCAACAGATTACGTAAAAAAGTTGGTATGGTATTTCAAAAGCCAAATCCATTTCCAATGAGCATTTACGACAATATTGCTTTTGGACCGAGAACACATGGGATTCACGCGAAGGCTCAACTAGATGAAATTGTTGAACGTTCTTTAAAACAAGCAGCAATTTGGGATGAGGTCAAAGATCGTTTGACGAAATCGGCTATGGGTTTATCGGGTGGTCAACAACAACGTCTCTGCATTGCGCGTGCTTTAGCTATTGAGCCAGAAGTTTTATTGATGGATGAACCAACTAGTGCATTGGATCCTATATCAACGTCAAAAATCGAAGATTTGGTGATTGTTTTAAAAGAAAAATATAGCATTGTCATGGTAACTCATAATATGCAACAAGCAGTGAGAATTTCAGATAAGACAGCTTTCTTTCTCATGGGGGAGTTGGTTGAGTGTAATCAAACAAGCCAGCTCTTTTCACTGCCGCAAGATGAAAGAACAGAAAATTATATTACAGGGAGATTTGGATGATTCGTTCAACATTTGAAAATCAGCTGCAAGAGCTAACGAAAAATGTCATCCTGATGGGAGCCTTGTGTGAGGATGTCATTTCAAAATCAGTTCAATTTTTGAAGAAAGATGATTCGTATTTGGTTAACAATGTGGTTAAAACCTACCAGAAAATTGAACGGCTTGAGCGTGATATTGAGGATCAGTGTTTGAAATTACTCTTACGTCAACAGCCTGTTGCTAAAGATTTAAGGCGAGTTTCAGCAGCATTGAAGATGGTTTATGACATGAAACGTATTGGAGCGCAAGCTGCAGAAATTGGTGAAATTGTGAATCAAGGTCACATTCAACCTGGACCAGAGTTAGAGTATTTGCAAAAAATGGTCGGCCATGTTGTAGGTATGGTAACAACCAGTATTGATGCCTTTGTATACGACAATGAAGAGATGGCAAATCAGGTTGTTCGTTACGACAATACAGTTGACCAAGATTTTGATACAATAAAGGTAAATTTGATGACATATTTTTCAGGCAAAGATGTTGATGGCGAGCATGCTATTGATGTCTTGATGGTAGCCAAATACATTGAACGTATCGGTGACCATACGGTTAATATTGCCAAATGGGTGATTTTTTCCATTACTGGGCAATTAGATGGAGATGACATATGATTTACTGTGTTGAAGACGATGATAATATTCGTGAATTGATGCTCTATACTTTAAAAACAGCAGGTTTTGAAGCTCTTGGCTTTCCAAACGCTGATGACTTTTGGCAAGCCGTGTCTAGTCAAAAGCCTGATTTGGTTTTATTAGATATTATGTTGCCTGGAAGTGATGGTTTAGCCATTTTAGAAAAGCTAGAAGGAACACCTATGACTGCAGATATTCCAGTCATTATGACAACAGCCAAAGGAACGGAATACGACAAGGTAAAAGGGCTAGATATGGGAGCCGATGATTATCTTGTCAAGCCTTTTGGCATGATGGAGATGATTTCACGAATTAAGGCTGTTTTGCGTCGAAGTCAAAAAGCACCTGCTCCTAAGCAACTACAGCTTGGAAATTTATCACTAGATGTGGAAAATTATATTGTTAAAAAAGATAATCAAGTGATTCATTTAACTCTGAAAGAGTTTGAACTTCTTGCTCTTTTGCTGAAAAATCCCAATCGTGTATTTACCAGACAAGATCTACTTAAACAAGTCTGGGGAGATGATTTTTTAGGTGAAACGAGAACTGTGGATGTTCATATTGGAACGCTTCGAACAAAACTTGGTGATGCTAGCCATTATATTCAAACGATTCGTGGTGTCGGTTATCGCCTGGAGGATGACAATGGTTAAGAAGATTTTTCGTTCGACGCTTATGGTAGCTTTGGGAATTCTCTTTTTAGCAATTATGCTGATTATGGGGGTTCTCTATAGCTATTTTGCCCAAGTACAAAAAGAACAACTTCAGACAGAGACGTCCTTAGTTGCCCAAGGGGTTAATCTTGAGGGAAAAAGCTATTTTAATCACCTTAAGGTATCAGGAGTTCGAATGACTTGGATTGACCATAAAGGAGATGTTCTTTATGATAGTCAGTCTAATGCAAAGAAGATGGATAATCATGCCAATCGGAAAGAATTCAAGGAAGCCTTGGCTGAAGGTTATGGAGAAAGCACGCGCTATTCATCTACTTTAACAACTAAGTCCTTGTATTTAGCACAGCGTCTTGATGACGGAACGGTTATCCGATTATCAGTGACACAGCACAGCTTATTATTACTGTATATTCGCATGTTTCAACCATTTGCCTTGATTATCATATTAGCTATTGCTTTATCAATCTGGGTTGCGCGATATACTGCCAAACGTATTGTGGCTCCTCTAAATGATTTAGATTTAGATCAGCCACTGCAAAATGAAGCTTATGATGAAATTTCTCCTTTGTTAAGACGAATTGCTCATCATCAAAAAGCATTAAGTAAGCAAGAAGCCTTGTTAAACCAGAAAAAAGAAGAATTTGATACCATCATTTCAAAAATTAAAGAAGGTATTATTTTGTTGGATGCTAAGTGTCAGGTGATTAGTATTAATGACGCGGCGCAACAACTTTTTCAGACAGATCAAACTT
Organism: Streptococcus sp. UBA4344; assembly: GCF_002393675.1. Lineage (NCBI taxonomy): Bacteria > Bacillati > Bacillota > Bacilli > Lactobacillales > Streptococcaceae > Streptococcus > Streptococcus sp. UBA4344. The sequence continues at coordinate 48,427 of NZ_DGTE01000040.1, read as the reverse complement.
GTCTTGGAAAAGACATCTTACAAATTACGAGAGACTTGTCGTTTCATAAATGGTTAAAATCAGGTCTAGCTGGTCAAAAACAAGAGGGAATCATTCAGTTTGATAAGGAGAGTTATAAAGTTCTGATTCGCCCGATTTTATTTGATGGTCATGTGACAGGTTTGGTCATTCTTTTATTTGATGTGACAGAACAATTACAAATTGAACAGCTGCGTCATGAATTTACGGCTAATGTCTCACATGAATTAAAGACACCTTTACATGTTATCTCAGGATACTCAGAGATGCTGGTTAATGGAATGGTTTCAAGTGAGGATGCTCCTTATTTTGCAGGCAAAATTTACAAAGAATCTAAGCGCATGGTTCACCTAGTTGAAGATATTATCAATCTTTCACATTTGGATGAGACTGATCAGGTACCTATGGAAACATTGGACATCTATGCAACTGCTAAAAATGTTCTTGATAGTTTGGCTACCAAAGCTAGTCAGAGACAGATCCATTTACACTTAACAGGTCAGCCAACCATGATGCTAGGAAATCCTGCTTTGATTCACTCAGTTTTGTACAATCTCTGCGATAATGCTATTACTTATAACCGTGATAAAGGAAGCGTCGAAGTTACAATAACATCGGATGAAAAATACGTTTTCTTAGCTATTAAGGATACTGGTCTTGGCATTCCAAAAGAAGAACAAGAACGGATTTTTGAACGCTTCTATCGTGTTGATAAAAGTCGCTCAAGAAAAGTTGGTGGAACTGGTCTTGGTTTGTCTATTGTCAAACATGCTTTAAAACTTCATGAGGCTACTATCCAAGTCAGAAGTCAGGAAAATATTGGAACACAGATGTTACTAACATTTCATAAATAAAAAAGGTTGAACCCTGGGTTCAACCTTTTTATAATTATTTTTCTACCGGAAGACTAATGCTTGATTGGTCTAAATCAACGGTTAAAATATAATTGCTATTGTCGCGGATAGTGTGTTCAAAGTCTGTAGTGTAGAGAAGAACACGTAAGTTATCGCCTTTTTTAAGTTTGTAGATGCTTGGTTGAAGAGTGAAATCAAGCGTCATCCATTCGTTTGGTTTAATGTCTTCGACAGTTAGCAAATCATTTCGGTTTTGAAGATTGAGAACACCTTTTGTGATGACACGTTCTTGTGTTTTGACAAATGGTAATTCTTTAAGTGCTTCACGTGAGAAGTTGCGGCCGTTATCGATAGCATGTAGAGCTCGATTGGTTGGAACGTCTTTGAAGCGTTTCTTCTGACCATAATCTAAAACTTGTGCTGACAAGAGACCTTTATTTTCACTGGATTTAAGTGTCAAATGCAATGTTACCTGACCATTGATGTGATAATCTTGGTTAACTGGAATATCAAGGCAAATGTTATTTGCTTTTCCTGCAAATAAGTCACTCTTGAATGTGCGGAAGTTTTTACTATAACGTTCATAGTCATCTTTGCCATAATGGTTGTCAATGATTTGAAGGTCTTTTCCAAGAGGCAATGTTTCTTGGTTAGCACTACCAAATTGTGTCAAGCTGCTTGTCCATGTTTGTTCTTGACTATTGTCTTGCCAAATCAGAGTTGGTAAATCAAAGTAATTATCTTGATTCAACATTTTTTGACAAAGCAAAGCATTCATGCTTTCTCTAAAATCAATGGATTGCCAATTATGCATGTAAACATGTTCGCCATTGTGAAGAAAGGCATGTTTTTCAACAGAGCTTGGCAAGGCGTTAAAAATATTGAAAACGTGACGTGGTTTAACGTTCCAGTCTTGAAGACCGTGTGTGTAAACGCAAGTAGTTTTCACTTTATCAGCATGAAGAAGATAGTTACGGTCATGCCAGAATTGATTGTAGTCACCTGATTGACGATCTAATTGAGCTGATTGCTCATCGAGAAGCTCTTGATAATGTGTGTTATTACGAAGATAATCACCTGATAACAAATTACGTGAATAAGTCAATTCAGTTAAAACATCAAGATCTTCACCAGGATAACCGCCAGGACTGCAGATAAGTCCATTTTCACGGTAGTAGTCGTACCAAGATGAAATGGCTGATTCTGCAATGATGACTTTTAGCCCTTCTACACCCGTTGTCGCAAGGGCAGTTGACATGGTACCGAGATAAGATTTACCAGTGGTACAAACGAGTCCATTCGACCAGCCTGCAAGTACCTTTTGGTCACGGCGATGACTAGAAAAGGCAATTGCTTTCCCATTTAACCAGTCAATAACAGCTTTGAAGCTTTCGACTTGAGCATAATCACCGCTAGTCATAAAGCCGTTTGAACCTGCTGTTCCCACACCGGAAACGTAGATGTTAGCAAAGCCACGAGCTAAGAAATAATCATTTAGAGTATAAGGATCGATAAAGTTGAAGCTTTCTTCGGCCTCCCCTACTGGAAGATCTAAGTCAGGAGTTGCTAATGATTCGAAGTCACGTGTTTCTACCTCAATCTTACCAGCAGGTTTGACAGCTAAGTCACCTTCCATTTTGTAAAGTTTCTTATCGTTAGCAACGATATTTGTTCCTTCGTGGTAAGGACTAGCTGTCATCATAGTTGGCACTTGATGGCTGGTATTTGGACGAATGATATTGACCTTAATTAAATCTAATTGACCATCTTGGTCAGTATCAAGTGGTGATTGGACGTAGACAACTTCTCGGATTAAGTCACTTGTATCAAAAGTTGCTAAAGATTTTCCATTGAAGAAGTGGTAGTCATTGTCAACAGGAATAAGTCCTTTACTAATTAAATCATCAAGTAACGTCATACCATTTTTTTGACGGCTAACAAGAAGGTGGTAAAGAGCTTCAATAATGTGTCCCTTTTGGTAATTAATCGGAAAGGCAATTTTTTCTAGGAAGTCATTTGTATCTGTAAAATCAACATGTGGTGTAAATCCAAGTAATTGAAGGGCAATGGTATAAAAAATATCTGCCGTTAGAGGACGATCAGATTGGAAGAATGTTAATAAATCCGTCTCAAAATCAGCAATGAGATTATGAAGTGGATAGTCCGTATCTTTATAATTAAAGAAAATGTTACGGCAGAAGTGCTCCAAAGCCTCCTTGTCAGATTGACGCTTGTTGAGCTCAAATCCAAGAGCTTGTAATTCTTGTTCACAAGCATCGGCAGGCCTTGGTATGTAAGAGAATTGATTGTATTTCATGAAAATTTCTCCTTCTAAAAGTAAACGTTTTTATTTTACAGATAACCTTTACATTATCTATTATACTTGATAAAATGTTAGTTGTCTAAACTATATTTTTTTTGGAGGAAATAAAAAGACATGGACTTTTCATGGACTGTGAAATATATCACAGAATTTATTGGAACAGCTCTTCTTATCATCCTTGGTAACGGTGCTGTTGCAAACGTTGATCTTAAAGGTACAAAAGGACACAACTCAGGTTGGGTTATCATCGCTCTTGGTTATGGTTTTGGTGTTATGATGCCAGCTCTTATGTTTGGTAACGTATCAGGTAACCACATCAACCCTGCTTTCACAATTGCACTTGCAGTTTCAGGTATGTTTGAATGGTCACACGTTGCTCAATACATCATCGCTCAAGTACTTGGTGCAATGTTTGGTCAATTACTTGTTGTTATGGTTCACAAACCATACTACCTTCAAACTGAAAACCCAAATGCTATCCTTGGATCATTCTCAACTATTTCAGCTGTTGACGATGGTACAAAAGACAGCCACAAAGCTGCATGGGTTAATGGTTTCTTGAATGAGTTCCTTGGATCATTTGTACTTTTCTTTGGTGCAATGGCTCTTACTAAAAACTACTTCGGTGCACAATTGATTTCTCAATTGACTGCTGCAGGTTATGATGCTTCTACAGCTGCAACTCAAGTTGCTCCTTACACTACAGGTTCACTTGCTGTTGCTCACATGGGGATCGGATTCCTTGTTATGACACTTGTAACTTCACTTGGTGGTCCTACAGGTCCTGGTCTTAACCCTGCACGTGACCTTGGTCCACGTATCGTCCATGCTTTGCTTCCAAAATCAATTCTTGGTGAACACAAAGGCGATTCTAAATGGTGGTATTCATGGGTACCAGTTGTAGCTCCAATCCTTGCTGGTGTTGCTGCGGTTGCCTTGTTCAAATTCTTATACCTATAAGATAATAAATCAGAAAAGAACCTTCGGGTTCTTTTTATTATGGCTTCAAGCCAGTTTTTCTCGAAGAGAAAAACAAGAAAACCACCAGCTAAGCTGGTGGCTGACAAGGCTTTGAGCTTCTATTTCTTTTTCCTGATATAATCTAATTGTTCAGGTTAGAAAAAAGAAAGGAAAAAGAAATGGCAAAAAACAGTTACAGTTTATCACACACAAAATGGATGTGCAAATATCACATAGTATTCACACCCAAATATCGTAGAAAATCCATTTACTATACAATTAGACAAGACTTAATAGGTATTTTCCGTCACCTATGTCAATATAAAGGAGTTGAGATAATAGAAGGGCATATGATGTCAGATCACGTTCATATGCTTGTTTTAATTTCACCAAAACTTGCGATTTCGGATTTTATGGGATATTTAAAAAGTGCTTTGATGATATTTGATAAGCATGCAAATTTAAAATATAAATACGGAAATCGTAAGTTTTGGGCTAGGGGATATTACGTAAGTACTGTTGGACTAAACGAACAAACTGTAGCGAAGTATATTCGCGAACAGGAGAAAGATGACATAGCTTTGGATAAGTTAAGTGTAAAAGAGTATGAAGATCTATTTTCCGATGGAGGATTTAGAACACGATAAAAGCCCGTTGTTACGGGCGATAGTCAAGTAATAGAAGCATGACCTGAACAACGTTCAGCGAGCGTCTTTAGACGCTGCTGGAGATTAACGGCTTATAGCCGGTGTACAAGCCACCCGTTTTCACGGGTGGTTATGACTAATAGAGGAGAGCATAATTTCTTGTCAAACTGACTATTTTTTTCTAAAATAGAAAAGACCCAGTCCTTATTTTTGTAAGAACTTGTATAACATAATCTAACAAAAAACACTGTGAGGAGACAATTATGACTTTATTTAACGGAGTCACGTTTAGGTATCCCGTTTTACGTATTAATAATCGTGATCATAACATCGATTTTTACCAAAAATTAGGTTTTAAATTAGTAAATGAAGAAAATGCAATCGCTGTATTTTCGACGAAACACCGAAATGCTCGTTTCGTTATTGAAGAATCGCCAGCGCCTGATACTCGTGCGGTTCAAGGTGACAAAAAGGTTAATAAAATCGTCGTTAAAATCCCTAAAGCAAATGAAATTGAAGCTATTTTAGGAAATGGCATTGACGTTGAACGACTTTTCAAAGGTAAACGTGGTTATGCTTTTGAGACAGTGTCTCCAGAAGGTGATCTTTTCCTTATACATTCAGAAGATGATATTCAAGAATTAACAGAAATTGAAAAACAAACTTTCCCTGAAAATGATGACTTAGAGGAAGTATCTGAATTTCATTTTGAAAGTTTGACCCTTAATGTTGCTGACAAAGCTGGTACACAAGCCTTTTACCAAGATGTCTTTGCTGGTAAATTACCATTAGAGCTCAACTTTGAACAAGGCAAAGGTGCAGACCTAACTGTTGATCCTTTGACAACATGGGATTTGGAAATTCTAGAATTTAAAGTGCCTGAGAACTATGATTTGAAAGCTTTGGCAGACTATTTTGAAGCTAAGGGACAATCTATTTATCTAGATAAAAAAGAAAGTGTCCTAGTTCTTTCTGATCCTAGTCAAGTTGAAATTTGGTTTATCAAATGACAGATTTGTTAGACATTATTAACAATCAAATCAATCGCAATATTTATCATGGAGCTAGTATAGCTCTTTTTAAAGGTAATCAGTGGACAGAGCGGTACATTGGTACAATTGATGGTGAGACTGCTGTTTCTCCTGGATTGATTTATGATTTAGCATCTGTTTCTAAGGCTGTTGGTGTTGGAACTGTTATTATCTCGCTTATCTCTGAGGGAAAATTGGATATTGATGCTCCTTTGAAGCAGTACTATCCTGATTTTCATGAATCTAAATTAACACTTCGTCAGCTTTTGACGCACAGTAGTGGGATTAACCCGTTTATCCCAAATCGTGATTCACTTAATGCTAAAGAGCTAAAAGAAGCGATTAATCACATTACGGTAGAAGATAAAAAGAATTTCTTGTATACAGATATCAACTTTTTACTGCTCGGTTTTATGCTGGAAAACTATTTTGGTAAATCTCTGGCTGACATTTTTCAGGAACAGGTTTTTGGACCATTTGGTATGACAAAGACAGGCTTTGGACCAGTTAAGGGTGCTGTACCAACGGTAGCTGGAATTGATGATGGCATGGTTCATGATCCTAAGGCTAAAGTGTTAGGTTGTCACTCTGGTTCTGCTGGTCTATTTTCGAATGTGATCGACCTTGAAAAACTTTGTCAACATTATCTGATTGATGATTTTTCACGTGATATTTGGCAAAATTTTAGTTATGCTAATAAAGAACGTTCTCTTGCATGGAATAAAGAAGGGGATTGGCTTGACCACACGGGGTATACGGGAACTTATGTGGCCATTAATAGAAAAGAACAAAAAGCTGCTATTTTCTTGACTAATCGTACATATTCTTACGATGATCGACCTCTTTGGATTGAGGAGCGAAAGAAAATTTCTGATTGGATTCAGGAAAATTTATAGAAATATTGCTATTTTTATGAAAACGTTTTACTTTTTCTCGGATTTTTTAGCGTGAAAGTGCTATAATGAAGGTAACCAGAGAAAAGGAGGACAAAGTTATGGCAGATGTACTTACTGTTGTTTTTGATGTTGAAAGTGAAGCTTATCAAGCATTTTCAGAATTAAAAGCCTTTAAGCAAGATAGCCACACCCAAATTGCACAAATCGCCTTGGTCAAGAACGAAGATGGTAAAATTACAATCAAAGATTCCATTGATTTTGATGATACTAGTCGTGAATATGCCACAATTGGTGGAATTGTTGGTGGTTTGATTGGTATCTTGAGTGGACCAATTGGTGTTATTATTGGTTATGGTATCGGAAGTCTCGCTGGTGCGGCAAGCGGTAGTATGAACGATTCTAGTGATAATAACTTAATCGAAGAAGTCACAACTAAATTGCTTGATGGCGATGTGGCGGTTATTGCTTTGGTTCGTGAAGAAGACGAAAGTGTATTGAACCATGTCTTTGCTCCTTACAAGACGAATATTATGCGTTGGGATGCTGTGGCTTTAGCTCATGAAGTAGAACTTGCCGGTCAAGTTCAGGATGAACTTTTTGATAAAGTTCAAGAAGACATGAATGAACGTCGTGTTAACCACTTGAAAGAACAAGGAAGCGATATTGCAGAAGCTATTAAAGCGAAATTCCGTCGCTTAAAAGGAAAAGAGTAATAGAAAAAGCAGTCAGTTCTATTCATCTCTAAACAGTGATAAAAAAACTCTCTTGAGCAAAATCAAGAGAGTTTTTATTTGATTTAAAGTGTTTTTTTCATGCTGATATGCATGATACCAGCTTCTTCAAATTCATCACCAAAACAGGTGAAATGAAGTTTATCATAGAATCCTTTTGCAGTTAATTGGGCGTGAAGTATCATTTCTTTAAAGCCTTGCTGTTTGCAAAAATGGATAACTTCTTCTAAGAGAAACTTTCCCAGGTTTTGACCCTGATAGGCTGGTAATACGGCCATACGTTGCAGAGTAGCTTGGCTATGGTCTTGATTGGGTAGAATACGACAGGTTGCCACAGCTTTATCCTGATTATCATAAAGAACAAAATGCAGACAATATGCTTCGTTTTCGTCAATCTCAAGAGATAAAGGAACGCCTTGACCTTTAACAAAAACTAGCTGACGGATTTTTACTGCATCAAGATAGGTATCTGAGAGTGTATTTCGAGTTTGTTTGATTTTCATAGCTCTATTTTAAGGACAAAAAAAGACTCTGTCAACTGACAAAGTCTTTTTAGATATTTATTATTTAGCAGCAACAGTTTCAGCAACGTCATCCATTGAAAGAACTTCGTGGAAGACGCGTTGTGTCAATTCTGTCTTTTGTTCTTTTGTAAGGTATTTAGTGTTTACACAGTAACCTGAGATACGAACGATAACATCTTCACCATTCATAATCTTGTCATAAACATCTTTAAGGTCCATGACGTTCAAGTTAACGTGTTGTCCACCGTTTTCGAAGTAACCATCAAGGATAGTTACCAAGTTATCAACTTGTTCATCGAATGTTTTACCAAGAGCACGTGGAGAAACTTGAGTTGTAAGTGAAATACCATCTGCAGCATATGAGAAGTCAAGGCTTGCAAGTGAGTTAAGGTTTTGCAACCAACCACCACGAGCTTTGTTAGATGGGTTAGCACCTGGTGAGAAGAATTCAAGTTTAGAAAGGTTTACAGTACCATCTTCGTTGAGGTAAACACCTTTGTGAACTGGAGAATTACCAGTTTGTTTAGAGTAAGCAACGTTTGAAGTGATTGTAAGAAGTGATACAGTAGCTTCAGCGTTCTTGTAAAGTTTATGGCTACGAAGACGAGTAGTGTATGCTTCTACCAACCATTCAGCCAATTCGTTTGAACGAGGGTCATCTTCACCCCAACGAGGGAAGTCACCGATTGTTTCGTAATCGTAGATGTAGCCATCTTCATCACGGATTGGTTTAACAGTAGCGTACTTGATTGCTGACAATGTATCAACAGTATTAGCAAAGCCACAAATACCGAATCCCATGTTAGCACGTTGTTTAGTTGGTAAGAAGGCCATTTGAACAGCTTCGTAGTTGTATTTATCAGTCATGTAGTGAATGATGTTAAGAGCATCTACGTAAGTTGAAGTCAACCAATCAAGTGATTTTTCAAAGTTAGCTTTGACAGTTTCAAAGTCGAGGACTTCATCACGAACTGGTTCGATATCAAAGACTTTGTAATCTTTATGAACATCGTCATAACCACCGTTCAAACCAGTAAGAAGAGCTTTAAGGACGTTAACACGAGCCCCAAAGTATTGGATGTTGTGGCGTTGTTCTTCATTTTCTGGGTCAAGTGGTGATACACAACATGAGATACATGACATTTCACCATAACCATCTTTAGCCATTGTTGTCACACCTTCGTATTGAATTGAAGAGTGTTTGTGTGACATTTTCATACAGTAACGACGGAATGAATATGGCAATTTGTCAGTCCAAAGTACTGTCAAGTTAGGTTCTGGAGCATTACCGATATTGTCCAAAGTGTTCAAGAAACGGTAGTCCATTTTAGTAACACGGTGACGACCGTCAGCCCCCATACCTGCCATAGAAGTTGTAATGAATGTTGGGTCACCTGAGTAAAGTTCGTCGTAAGCTTTAGTACGAGCAAATTTTACAGTACGAAGTTTCAATACGAAATCATCAACAAATTCTTGAATTTCAGATTCTGTAAATGTACCACGAGCAAGGTCGCGTTCAGCAAAGATATCAAGAACGATTGGCACACGTCCAAGAGAAGTAGCGGCACCATTGACAACACGGCAGACCGCCATGAAAGCAATGTTAACCCACTGAATAGCTTCTTTAACGTTCATGGCTGGTTTACGAACATCAAGTCCATAAAGGTCACCAAGTTTAACCACTTCACCAAGAGCTTGGTATTGCATGTTTACTTCTTCGCGAAGACGAATTGATTCTTCATCGATTTCAGTAATAGCGTTCCAGTCGTTAACTTTTTCTTGCATCAAGTAGTCAGCTCCGTAAAGAGCAAGACGAGCATAGACACCGATGATACGTCCACGAGAGTAAGCATCTGGAAGACCAGTTACTGTGTGAGCGTGACGTGCTCGGCGGATATTAGATGTATAAGCGCGGAAGATTCCGTCATTTACTGTAGTAGAGTATTTTGTGAAAATTTCATGAACAGCAGGATCAGGTTCATAACCATGTTCTTTAAGTGCTGTTTCTGCCATACGGATACCACCTTTTGGCATGAAATTCAATTTGAACAACTCATCATTTTGAATACCGTAGATTAATTCATCGTCTTTTGAAATATAGCCGGCAGGAATATCTGCGATTGATGTTGGACGAGTGTCCATTGGGAAACGAGTTGCTTCGTATTTAGCTTTAGTATCTTCAATAATTTTTTTGATTTTAAGAGAGCGTTCAGTAGCTGGTGCTAAGAAGCTTTCATCACCATCATAAGGTGTGTAGTTAGCTTGAACGAAGCGAGAAACGCTGGCTTTTTCTTTCCAGTCAGTACCTTTAAAGCCTTCCCAGGCTTTTTCAAAAACATCTGCATTTGTTTTAACAGTCGCCATAATGAGATTTCTCCTTAAATTCTAGTAACAGGTCATCTGTTACATTTACAAGTATAAGTTTATCATAAAGGAAGCGTTTTCCCAAGCAAAAAAATTGGAAAAAACAAGAATCTTTTCTAGTACAGTTTCAGAAACAAGGAGAACTGTACTAGAAATTTGTAAGCTTTGATTGAAAGCAATGAAAATTGTTATAATAGAGTCAGAAAGGACTGGATGATGCTTATTTTTCCATTAATTAATGATACTTCTCGAAAAATTATTCATATTGATATGGATGCTTTCTTTGCGTCAGTGGAAGAAAGAGATAATCCAGACCTCAAAGGAAAGCCTGTGATTATTGGTTCTGATCCACGTAAGACAGGTGGGCGTGGTGTCGTATCAACATGCAATTATGAAGCCAGAAAATTTGGCGTTCATTCTGCCATGTCTTCAAAAGAGGCTTACGAACGTTGTCCTCAAGCTATCTTTATTTCTGGTAATTATCAGAAATACCGAGAAATAGGAATGCAAATTCGTGAGATTTTCAGACGTTATACGGATTTAGTAGAACCTATGTCTATTGATGAGGCTTACTTAGATGTTACTGAAAACAAACGTGGCATCAAATCAGCGATTAAAATCGCCAAAATGATTCAATATGATATTTGGCAAGAAGTTCACCTGACTTGTTCAGCAGGTGTCTCTTATAACAAATTTTTAGCTAAACTAGCTTCGGATTTTGATAAACCGAAAGGTTTAACCTTGATATTGCCAGAAGATGCGCAGGATTTCTTGAAAAAATTACCAATTGAAAAATTTCATGGTGTGGGTAAGAAATCAGTTGAAAAATTACATCAACTAGGTGTTTTTACAGGTGCGGACCTGCTAGAAATTCCAGAGATGACTTTGATTGATCATTTCGGACGTTTCGGTTATGATTTGTACCGCAAAGCGCGTGGTATTTCAAATTCTCCTGTAAAACCCAATCGTATTCGAAAATCTATTGGGAGTGAACGCACCTATAGTAAATTGCTTTACGACGATGCTGATATTAAGTCTGAGATTTCAAAAAATACCCGTCGAGTTGTAGACAGCCTGACACGAAACAATAAAGTTGGCCGAACTGTCGTTTTGAAGGTTCGATATGCGGATTTTTCAACCTTAACCAAGCGTAAAACGCTAGATGATGTCACCAATGATTTTGATGTGATTGATCAAGCTGCTCATGCGATATTTGACAGCTTAGAAGAATCAAAAGCTGGTGTGCGTCTTCTGGGGGTTACTATCACTGGATTAGAAGATAATATTCGTCCGTTAAATCTTTTTAAAAATTAAAATACCGTCTTAGTAGTTGCTGAGACGGTATTCGTTTCAAAAAGCTTAGTTATTATCACTTTCAGAATCGTCAGCATTATCTTTGTCTAGTAATTGTGCGGCTTTGTTGTAGACATAGCCATAAAGTACTAGGAAGACAAGTGGTAGAATAAGACTAAATGGTGAAAGTGTTGCACCAAGGTAAATTGCAAAAGCAAAAGATGCAAGATTGTAAACAACAGTATAAATCAAGGCAATGCGGTAAGGTGATAAACTTGGAGCATTGTCTTTGATTTTTGCTAAGTTTTTAAATGCTAAAACAGCGACAACAATGTTAACAACAAGAGCAATAATAGCAATGATGACATTGCCAATATTAGCAGAAGCTTCAACAATTTTGTATGTTTCAGCATCAAGTTGTTCTTTTAGCTTGTCGAGGTTATTAACCAAGACAAAATGGCTAATAACAGAGTAGACTTTAGCTAAGGCTGCAAGAACATTTACCCAAGCGATGAAAAGCGTCCAAGAACGCAAAGATTGACGAATTTTTTCATAAGAAACCATTTCAAACCTCCTAAAAACAATGGTAATCCTATTATGATAGTACAGATATTATAACACAATTTCCTTATATGTAAACACTTTTCTGTCAAGAGATGTAACATCTGAAAATCCTTTAGTTTCAAGGATTAAATCGTTTTAATCCTCGAAATGTTTCAAGTATAAAGTTATTTTATCATCTGAAAATTTATATTTATACAAAATAAGTGTATAAGAAAAGTTAGGAAATTCTATCAATAGTTTTCCTAACTTTTAGCTATTAGTTTTTGAAAAATTGGTTAATATCCTCTTGTGTGATGCCAATCATTGGATCGATGAAGGGGAGGTTTTCTTCTGTTAGACGATAGTCTTTGACTTGTTCTGGTTCAGATGTGTCATCTTCAAAATCAAGGCTGAGTTGAACAGCATCTTCAGTTATTTCTTCTTTTATGTGAGGAGTAGAAGCGATTGTGTTGACTTTTTTTGCTACATTTTGGATTTCTGTCGTCTCGCTGAGAACCTTAGTTGTTTCAGTCTTATCAGGTTCTGTATCAGTTGCTGTAAAGCGTTGAACGAGATAAGTATTTCGCTTAGCCCCTTCGTTTTTGATGGCATAATCGAAGGCAGCAATTTCGCCTAACATAACTAATTTACTTTTAGAACGGGTGATTGCAGTATAAATGAGGTTACGCTGAAGAAGGCGATGACTTTGACGAGTAATAGGGAGGATGACAACTTGAAATTCACTCCCTTGGGATTTGTGAATAGACATGGCGTAAGCTAGCGTGATTTTGTGCCATTCATTACGAGGGTAAATGACTTCTGTCCCATCAAAAGACATGTAAAGTTCATCTTGTTTGGACTCAGTGTATTTAGCTGGAATCAAGTCAGTGATGTAGCCAATATCGCCGTTGAACACATTAAGCTCAGCATCGTTAATCAAGTGTAGAACTTTATCTCCCTTACGAAAATTCATCTCACCAAATGTAAAAGACAATTGATCGCCAAGTGGATTGAGTAAATCCTGAATAATGGTATTGAGTCGGTTAATACCAGCGGCTCCTCGATACATTGGGGCAAGAATTTGAATTTCTTGTGGACTAATGCCGCTTTTGATAGCTGCGCTGACAATCTTTGGAATCATTTCAGGGATATATTGGGCACTAGCTTCAAAGTAAGAACGGTCAGCTTTTTTCTGCGTAAAATCAGCTGGCAAAATTCCTTGTCTCATCTGGTTAGCTAGGCTAACAATAGTGGAATCTTCTGATTGTCTGAAAATTTTGGTTAGGGCGATTTGCGGTAATGATTTGATTTTTAGTAAATCAGCTAAAACCTGACCGGGCCCTACAGATGGCAACTGGTCACTGTCACCAACGATAATGACTTGAGTATTTGATGAAATCGAGCTAAATAGTTGGTTAGCTAGCCAGGTATCCACCATTGAAAATTCGTCAATGATAATCAAATCACAGTCAAGATAATCATCCATAGCTTGATAATCATTATCGCCATTTAGACCAAGATGACGGTGAATTGTGGCACTTGGTAGCCCAGTGAGTTCATTCATTCGACGGGCAGCACGACCTGTCGGTGCAGCAAGAACGATAGGAATATCTTTCTTATCTAAATCTATCCCGTGAAGATCAGCATAAGCCGCAATTAAGCCATTGATAACAGTTGTTTTACCTGTACCAGGACCACCTGTCAAAATGAAAACTTTGCTTTGAAGCGCTTCTTTAATGGCGTTTTTCTGTACCGAATCATAGCTAATTCCAAAAGTGTCCTCGATTTCGGCAATTTCTTCTTGCAAGTCTTCTTCTGAGAATTGTTTAGCCAGTGGTGTGTCCAGGATACGTGTTAGATTTTTTTTGATGCCTGCTTCAGCATAAAAAAGAGTGTTGTCAAAAATCTTTGTACCAATATTTTGCACCTTATCTTCAGCGATGAGGGTTGATAATTCTTGAGCAACAGCTGCTGGATCTAGTTCAATCTGACGAGCTTCTTCAAGAATGGTGATTGCATTTTCTAGTAAATCACGCGCTTCAACATAAGTATCCCCGTTTTCAATGGATAATTCAAATAAGGTATGAACAAGCGCTGCGCGAAAACGTTGGGGAGCATCCGCTTCAATGCCTAATTGCTCAGCTAGTTGGTCAGCAATTTTAAATCCAATCCCTTGAATATCTTCGACTAGTTGATAAGGATTTTCTTGGATAATATCAAGACTGTCTTCCTTATAGTGGTTAAAAATATCAAAAGCAACGCGGTTGGTTAAACCGTATTCTGCGAGTTTTGATAGGATTTGTTCGGTACCGTAGTTGAGTTTTAATTTGGCAACAAAATTATCACGGTTTTCTTTAGAGAGCCCTGAAATACTTTCAAGTTTACTTGGGTCTTCTAAAATTTTATCGATAGTATCGTCACCGTAGAGTTGGACGATTTTTTCTGCTGTTTTTTTACCAATCCCTTTAAAATGTTCGCTTGAAAAATACTTGATTAAGCCTGATGATGTTGGTTTTGAGCGCTCATAACGTGTGACTTTGAGCTGTTCCCCATATTTTGGATGTTGGGTTAATTCGCCCCAAAAAGTATAATTTTCGCCTTCAATGATTTCAGCTATTGTCCCGGTAACAATAATCTCAAAATCATCGAAGTCAGAATCAGTATCTTCAATTTCGAGTAATATGATTTTAAAAAAGTTACTGGCATTTTCAAAAATAATACGGTCAACGATGCCAGAAAAGAAGTATTCCATAATTGATCCTTACGTGATTTCTATAGTGGCTTTATTATATCATTCAAAACCTGACTAATCAAAAAGGACTTACCCAATTGAGTTAAGTCCTTTTATTATTAATGAACGCTTCCAATTTTTGATAATGGCCAGAAGCGGAATTTGACTTCTCCCACGATAGCCGATTTTTTAAAGGTACCAACTTCGCGGCTGTCTTTTGAAACGATACGGTCATCACCTAATAAGAAGTACTGGTCTTTTGGAACTTTGACTGTAAATTCAGTACTGCCATCTTTAGCAGTGGTGAAGGCATCAGAGCTTTCAGCTAATTGCTGGAAGAGGGTATTGTAAGAATAGATATCCTGCAAATCATCTTCCTCAAAAGCTTTTTTATATTTGTCTAGATAAGGTTCATCTGTCTTTTTACCGTTAACATAAAGAACGTCATCTTTGTAAGTGATGGTGTCACCTGGGAGTCCGACAACACGTTTTACGATTTCTTTAGTTTTATTACCTTCTTTTTCTTTAGCGACAACAATATCAAAACGATCAATAGATGAAGTTTTAAGAACGATTAGGCGTTCTCCATCAGCCAAGGTAGGGTCCATAGAGTGACCGTCAACACTCACGGGTTGTAGGATGAAGAGGCGAAGAAGACCAAGGACGACGAAAAAGAGGATGAAGGCTCCCCATTCTTTAATGAATTGTTTCATAAATAGGCTCCTCGATGTTATTTTAATAATTTTTGTGCTTTTTGGGTGTTTGCAAAATGGAGTTTTGCAGTATGTTCTAAGCCAGGCATACCATATGCCGCTAAAATCTGACTAGCAACTTTATCTGATTGGCTACCAGCACCACTTGGGAGTTTGTATTGCACTTCTTGGCTTAGTTTATCTAAATTCTCTAGGAAAAGGTTTCGGGCGATAATAGAACTAACTGCTACAGCTAGGTATTTACCCTCAGCTTTTTCTTCAAGAGTTAAAGGGTTATCAAAGTGATTAACTTCATTTTTTAGGTATTTTTCGTAGTTCTGACGACTGGTAAAAGCATCGATAACGATTTTTTCAGGTTTCACGCCATCTTGTAGCAAGAGGTAGATAGCTTGGTTGTGAAGTGCAACCTTAACCGATACAGCATTATGCATCTTACCTTTCCCAACGACTTGGTTATATTTTTGTGGGGATAATAGCAGAGCTTTATGTCTGATTTTCTCTTCTAAGATAGGGGCAATTTGACGAATTTTGCTATCCGTTAAATTTTTAGAATCATCGACACCAAGCTTTCTAAGAAGCGCGTGGTCATCAGGTGTTACAAAACTAGCAACAACAGCTAAGCCACCAAAATAAGAGCCGTTTCCAACTTCATCAGAACCAATCAGAGGCATATTTTGACCGGATTTAGCATCTTGTGTAGTAGCATCTGATGCCTGATAGCCAAATTGACTTGCGACTTCTTGCGCTTTGGTTCCTTGAAAGACTACCTTACCAGATGTGTACACAAGGATTGTGACACCTTTTTCTTTTGCGGCAAAAGTGACGTAGGGATTGTTATTTGTGACTTGTTTACTTGCTAGTGCTTTAATGTGGTTTTGCAAGTCATTTTTCCCTAGTTTCATAACAATTGTATTCATGATTTAATTGTAACATAAAAAGATGACAAGGGGGCAAAATAGCCTGTTGAAACTAGTATTTTCACGCTTAAATTTTACGAAATGTTTATTTTAAGGTATAATGTCAAAGAGGTGACTATATGGAAAGCAAAAATCGTTATAAATTCGTCTTTGGAGAAAAGTCGCTCACATTGACAACGGATAAGGATAACCTCTTTATGGAGGAAGTTGAGCGTGTAGCCAAAGAAAAATATAATACAATCAAGGAAAAATTACCACAAGCTGATAATGAAACGATTGCTATTTTGATGGCACTCAATTCGCTTTCAACTCAGCTTAGTCGTGAGATTGAAGTTGAAAAAATGGAAAAGGAATTGACGGTTCTCCGCTCTGAGGCGATTGACGATATTAAGGAGAAAGCCAGCAAGTCTGATTCTGATGAGGAATAATATATGTTATCAGTTCTTATTATGCTGATTTTAGCTTGGCATTTTTATATTGGCTATTCTCGTGGGATTATTTTACAGGCTTACTATTTTGTAGCCAGTCTGGTTTCGCTAGTGGTAGCTAGCCATTTTTATCGAGTATTGTCTGAAGAGATTACGCTTTGGATTCCTTACTCAAATGCGAGTCAAGGAGCAACGGTTAATTTCTTCACAGATGTTAATATTTTTGACTTAGATAAAGTTTATTATGCAGGAGTAGCTTTTACGGCTATTTATATGCTTGTATATTGCCTATTTCGCTTGTTTGGGATTTTGGTACATTTACTACCAATCCATCGATTCGATAATGTTAAGCTTAACAGTATTAGCGGCGTTTTAGCGGTTTTAGTAGCGCTAATATTCTTTGGGTTAGTCTTGACATTACTTGCTACTGTACCGATGTCAATGGTTCAGAATCTATTATCAAGTAGCTGGTTAGCGCGTTTGATTATTAATTATTTCCAACCACTGGCGAGTGTTCTAAGAGCACTTTGGGTAACAGCAATTTTAGGATAGAGTAAGAGAGTCTGGGATGAATTATCTCAGACTTATTCCGTATTTTATGAAGATATCACAGTGTGCTTAAAGCACGATATTAGTGAAGTTTTGGTATAATAGAGATATGAATAACAGAATTTTAGAACAGTTAGAATTTGATAAGGTCAAGCAACTTTTTGCTGGCTATTTACAAACTGAGCAAGGGCAAGATGAATTGCGTAAACTTGCACCAATGGCTGAATCTGACCGTATTTCACGTTCTTTTGCTGAAATGTTAGACATGGAGCAGATTTTTATTGAGCAACATGGTTTTGGTCTAGGTAGTTTACGTGATATTTCTGAAAGTATGCGTCGTTTGGAATTGGATGCAGACGTCAATGTTTCAGAGATTATTGATATTAAGAAAATCTTGCAGGTCTCAGCAGAGGTAAAACATTTTTACCATGATTTGGAGAATGTTGAATTAACGGCTTTGAATAGCCTTTTTGATAAAATTGAACTTTTGCCAAGTTTGCAGGGAAGTTTGCAAGCCATCAATGATGGTGGGTTTATTGAAAACTTCGCTAGCACAGAATTAGACCGTATTCGTCGTCAAATCAATCACGATGAAGGCAGAGTTCGTCAAATTTTACAGGATATTTTGAAAAAACAAGCTGACCATTTGACAGAGACTTTGATTGCTAGTCGTAATGGTCGTGCGGTTTTGCCTGTGAAAAATAGCTACCGCAATCGCATTTCAGGGGTTGTGCATGATATTTCTGCATCAGGAAGCACAGTTTACATTGAGCCACGCGCAGTAGTGCAACTTAATGAAG
Source organism: Streptococcus sp. UBA4344 (assembly GCF_002393675.1). Taxonomy (NCBI): domain Bacteria; kingdom Bacillati; phylum Bacillota; class Bacilli; order Lactobacillales; family Streptococcaceae; genus Streptococcus; species Streptococcus sp. UBA4344. The sequence continues at coordinate 30,105 of NZ_DGTE01000040.1, read as the reverse complement.
AAATCACTCAGTTACGTGCAGACGAACGCCATGAAATGGCGCGTATTTTGCGTGAATTGTCAAATATGCTTCGCCCTTATACTAATATTATTCGAAATAATGCTTGGGTTTTAGGGCATTTGGATTTTGTGCGTGCCAAGTTTCTCTTCATGCAAGAAAACAAAGCAGTTGTTCCACAGTTATCCACAGATAAGACTGTGCAGCTCTTACAAGCACGTCATCCACTTTTGACAAATCCAGTTGCTAATGACCTGCATTTTCTTGATGAATTGAACATTATTGTTATCACTGGTCCAAATACTGGTGGTAAGACTGTTATGTTGAAAACTTTAGGATTAGCGCAGCTTATGGCGCAGTCTGGTCTACCAATCCTAGCCGATAAAGGTAGTAAAGTGGCTGTCTTTAATGAAATCTTTGCAGATATTGGTGATGAACAATCTATCGAGCAAAGCTTGTCAACTTTCTCAAGTCACATGACAAATATTGTGGATATCTTGGCAGCAGCTGATAAAGATAGCTTGGTACTTGTGGATGAGTTGGGGGCAGGTACTGACCCACAAGAAGGAGCGAGTCTTGCCATTTCTATCCTAGAGCATTTGCGTTTGACACAAGTTAAAACTATGGCGACAACACACTATCCAGAGTTGAAAGCTTACGGTATTGAGACAGAGTTTGTGGAAAATGCCAGCATGGAATTTGATACAGAGACATTGAGCCCAACTTATCATTTCATGCAAGGAGTGCCAGGTCGTTCAAATGCTTTTGAAATCGCTCGTCGATTAGGTTTGGCAGAAATCATTGTTAATGAAGCAGAGCGATTGACAGATTCTGATACAGATGTTAACCGCATCATCGAACGTTTGGAAGAACAAACACACGAAAGTCGCAAACGTCTTGACCATATCAAGGAAGTTGAGCAAGATAACCTCAAATTCAACCGTGCAGTCAAGAAACTTTACAACGAATTCTCACACGCTAAAGACAAAGAACTTGAAAAAGCTTCCGCTAAGGCACAAGAAATTGTGGATAAAGCCATGGCTGAAAGTGAAGAAATTCTTAAAAATCTTCATCACAAAGCGAGTCTTAGACCACACGAAGTCATAGAAGCCAAGAGCCAGTTGAAAAAATTGGCGCCTGAGGTTGATTTGTCGAAAAATAGAGTTCTCAAAAAAGCCAAGAAACTACGTGCACCGCGCGTGGGTGATGATATTATCGTCACAGCCTATGGTCAACGTGGAACCTTGATTAACCAAACTAAAAACGGTAAATGGGAAGCGCAAGTTGGTCTCATTAAGATGACGCTTAAAGAAGACGAATTTAGCCTTGTCAAAGTTCAAGAAGAAGCCCAAAAACCGAAGAAAAAACAAGTTCATGTGGTTAAGAAAAGCAAGAAATCTGCTGGACCACGTGCTCGACTTGATCTTCGTGGTAAACGCTATGAAGAAGCCATGCAAGAATTGGATGAATTTATCGATCAAGCCTTGCTTAATAACATGGCACAAGTTGATATCATTCACGGTATCGGAACAGGTGTTATCCGTGAAGGTGTCACAAAATACCTTCGCCGCAACAAACACGTCAAATCATTTGGCTACGCTCCACAAAACGCAGGTGGCAGCGGATGTACCATTGCAAATTTAGGGTAATGAAACTGAAAATAAAAAACTCTTCCCATATTGGGAAGAGTTTTTGTATGTAGAAAATGCAAATAATTTATTTTTGACCGAGCAAAATCATTTGATCAATGGCATGGCGGGCACCTTTGATAGTGTCTTCGTCAAGCTCAATCTCTTCACCTGCTCGTCCAAGTAAACAATTATAAATATCAGCTAATGTTGTCATCTTCATGTTGTGACAAACACATTCAGTTGAAAGTAGATAGAAACGTTTATCAGGGCATTCAAATTGTAAGTGTTCAACAATGCTGCTTTCAGTACCGATGATAAATTCTTCGTCTGTACTGTTTTTAGCGTAAGCCATGATTTCAGTCGTACTACCAGCAAAATCTGCTAGGTTAGTAACTTCTGCCAGACATTCTGGGTGAACCAAAACCTTAGCATTTGGATGTTCTTCGCGAGCACGAAGAACGTCACGTTTACGCATACGCATGTGAGTTGGACATCCGCCTTTGAAGAATTCAAATTGTTTATCCGGACATTGTTCAGCAACCCATTGACCGAGGTTGCGGTCTGGGACAAAGAGAATCTTATCATTGTCAATGTTGTTGATAATCTTAACAGCTGAAGAAGATGTCACGCAAACATCAACCATTGTTTTGACTTCTGATGTGGTGTTGATATAAGCAACGGTAGTATAGTCTGGGTGAGCTTCTTTTAACCAGCTAACGAGTTTTTTATCAATTTGGGCAGCCATTGGACAACCAGCCATTGGATTGGCTAGAAGTGCTGTTTTTTCAGGTGATAGAACTTTAACTGTTTCTGCCATGAAACGCACCCCACACATCATAATAGTATCTTGTGGTGCTTTAGCAGCGTATTTACTTAAAGCAAATGAATCCCCAACAAAATCGGCTACTTCCCAGATATCATGACTCTGATAAGCGTGTGCTAAAATGCAGACCCCCTTCTCTTTTTTGAGACGTAAAACCTCATCTTGCATCTCTCGTGTATTCATTATATCTATGAAATCCTCCATGAATTGTCTTAGTTATATATTATAGTACCGGTTTTAAAAGGTGTCAAGACACCTGTAAATAAAATTTAATTGGATGTCTTGTCAGGTGTCTTGATTGGTGGTAAAATATGTTCTAAGTCGTATGATTTTAATTGATAAGAGTTGGTGGAAAAGTTCCTAAAAACTGATTTAAACAAGCATCACATTGATATCATATAGAAAATGCGCAGCTTATTTTTAGGTTAGTAGTGATGGTATTCTAGGAATTCTTTTTTTATCTGACTCGCCAAATGGATTGTTCATCAACAATCGTTAAAAAAGAAGGTTTGTATGAAAACAAATGTACTTATTGTCGGTAGTGGTTGTTCAGGGCTTTACACAGCTCTTAATTTACCACAAGAACTTCAAATTACTATTATCTCTAAAGATACATTAGAACACAGTGATTCATTTTTAGCTCAAGGTGGTATCTGTATGTTAAAAGATGATTCAGATTACGAATCATTTTTTGAAGATACTTTGCGCGCAGGTCATTATAAAAATGATAAAGTGTCTGTTGAGCTAATGATTAAATCATCTCCGGATGTTATCAAGGACTTGATTGGCTTTGGTGTTGATTTTCAACGTGACGAAAATGGTAATTTAGCCTTCACACGAGAAGGTGCCCATTCTGATAAACGTATTCTTTTCTACCAAGATACAACTGGGAAAGAAATCACAAGTAGACTTTTGGCAGCTGTTAAAAAACGTTCTAATATCACTTTGATGGAACACACATGCCTGCTTGACATCTTGGAAGAAGATAATCGTTGTTATGGTGGTATAGTGCGTCTTGAAAATGGTGACTTGGAAAAAATCACAGCTGATGTCACTGTTCTTGCCAGCGGTGGTGTAGGTGGTTTGTACAAAAACAGTACTAACTTTAAACATTTGACTGGAGATGCGCTAGCTATTTCTCTTAAACACGACATCGAACTTAAGGATATGTCTTATGTGCAAATTCACCCAACAACTCTTTACCAAGAAAATCCAAAAGAACGCTCATTCTTGATTTCTGAGTCAGTTCGTGGTGAAGGGGCACTTCTTTATGATAAAAACATGAACCGTTTTGTGGATGAATTGCAACCACGTGATGTTGTGGCACAAGCAATTCTAAAACAAATGGAAAAAGATGGTACTGACCACGTTTGGGAAGATTTGCGTACCATTCCGAAAAAAGAATTGGAAGAACATTTTCCAAACATCTTGGCACACTGTCGTGAAGCAGGTTATGACCCATTCACGGAATGTATTCCTGTTGTGCCAGCACAGCATTATTTCATGGGTGGTATCAAAGTTAACCATCACAGTAAAACAACTATGGATGCTCTTTATGCAGTTGGTGAAACAGCTTGTAACGGTGTCCATGGTCAAAATCGCCTAGCAAGTAATTCACTTCTTGAAAGTCTTGTTTTTGCAAAACGCGCAGCTAAGGACTTGGTGGCTCATTATGAAACAGTAGCAGAGTTACCAGAAAGTCTATCAGCACTTGATTTGGTTGATTATGACGACCAAGAAAGTCTTGAAGATGATTATAAGAAAATTGTTCTTGAAAAATTAACCGAACAAAACCAATTAGCTAGCTATATTGTTTAATCAATCGTGAGATAAGAAAGGATAATGATGTTAGATCCAATTACCCTAAAATTAAATGTTGATCCGCTGATTCTAAGTGCACTTGCAGAAGACATCAATAATGAAGATGTTTCAACGAATAGTGTCATGCCTGAAAATGTAGCTGGTCAAGTTGACTTAATTTGTAAAGAAGATGGCATTATTTGTGGTTTGCCTGTTTTTGAACGTGTTTTCTATCTGCTTGATCCAAGTACTCAATTTGATGTTTTTGTAAAAGATGGAGACGTGGTTAAAGCTGGTCAGAAATTAGGAACAGTTCGTGGAGATATTCGTGTGCTTCTATCAGGAGAACGTACAGCTCTTAATTATTTACAACGTATGAGTGGGATTGCGACTTATACACATGAAATGGCTGAGCTGTTAAATGATAGCCCAATTACGCTTCTTGATTCTCGTAAGACAACACCAAATAATCGCATTTTTGAAAAATATGCTGTTAAGGTTGGTGGTGGTAAAAATCACCGTTATAATTTATCAGATGGTGTGCTTTTGAAAGATAATCACATTGGTGCAGCTGGTGGTGTTAAAGAGGCAGTTCTTGCTGCTAAGGCTTATGCTCCTTCTGTTCGTAAAATTGAAATCGAAGTGGAAACACTTGATATGGTTAAAGAAGCAGTTGAAGCAGGTGCAGATATCATCATGCTTGATAATATGGGACACGATGTCATGAAAGAAGCAGTCGCTTTGATTGATGGCAGAGCTGAAATTGAAATTTCAGGAAATGTCACTCGAGAAAATCTCGCTTCTTACACTGACCTAGCTGTTCAATACGTCTCAAGCGGAGCTATTACCCATTCTGCTAAAATCTTGGATTTGTCCCTTAAAAATCTCCATCCTGTTGATAAATAAGTGGATACCCCTTTTTAAGGAAAAATTATTGTTCGAAAAATCCCCAGCTCTATAAGAGTTGGGGATTTTGATGTTGATAACTAGAAAAGAAAAAGGAATAATCCACAGATGATACCGATTAGGTAGCCTGCTATTACATCACGCGGGTAGTGAACCCCACCTAGAACGCGGCAAAAAGCAATTAAAAGAGATAATATCAAGAAAAAAATGCCTAATGCTAGATTTAAACGCAGAGCAGCCATACTGATAATGGTTGCTGAAAAGACGTGACGGCTAGGAAAAGAGTGCCCTTTGGTATTTTTAGGGATTAGTGGGGTGATATGCCAAGTCTCATAAGGGCGTGGGGCATTAAGCAGGTGACGACCAAGTGACACCAAGACAAATGATAGCCCTGGGATAAGAATAAATGAGATGAGTCGACTTGGCTGTTTAAAGAAAAGATAAATCAAAAGTAGCGGATAAGCCAGATACATGACTTTAGTTGATAAACTGTTGATAACTTGTAAGCTGCGGATAGCTGCTGGTTTATCTTGAAAAGCTTTTGTTAGCTTATTATAAAATTCAGCGTAATTTTTCATAAGAATCCTTTGTGTGGTAGTAGTTTTATTATAGCATATAGCTAAGTATAATAAGGAAAATGAGAAGATTTTCAAAAATATTATTTTGTGTAGCAATTAGTTGTCAAAACGACAATTTTCCCGTAAAATAGGCTCATAAACTAATAGAAAAGGAAAAGAACTTTTGGATGCTAGGCTGATTCGTATCCGTTTTTTAATGAAAAAACAAGTCAGTCCATTTGGAAGTTCAAGGTAATTACATTATGGCACACAATATTACTGATGCTACATTTGAAACAGAAACAAATGAAGGTCTTGTCCTTGTTGACTTTTGGGCAACTTGGTGTGGTCCATGTTTGATGCAAGCTCCAATCTTGGAACAATTGTCAGAAGAAATGGATGAAGACGAACTTAAAATCGTTAAAATTGATGTTGATGAAAATCCAGAAACAGCTCAAAAATTCGGTATCATGTCAATCCCAACATTGCTTTTCAAAAAAGATGGCGAAGTTGTGAAACAAGTCGCTGGTGTTCACACTAAAGACCAAATCAAAGCAATTGTTGCTGAATTGAGCTAATGATAAAGGTCAGGGGAAACTCTGACTTTTTTTGATATTTAGGCTTGACTTGGAGTTAGCTCAAAGGAATATAATGGCTTTGTTGAGAGATGGAACTCTAACAAATTCACTTTAAAGTTATTCATACTTGTAAGTAAGAGTTGTAAACTCAAAAATTTTAGAAAGGAGAGGTTCGAGAGTTCATAAATCGTACTTTGAATTGAACTCGTCCTGTAATCATCGGAAAATAGATAGTCTTCCTTGGATGCGAGCATCCATCGTCAGCCTTCTAATTTTCTGTCCGATTACGGGCGGACTCTGTATCTTATTATGAAATCTGCTATTTTTGAAAAAGCTGGTCTGATGACTGTTGAAGAAGTGGCTAAGCCAACTTTACAAGCTGACGATGATGTTATTATCAAAGTTGTTCGAGCATGTGTCTGCGGTTCTGACCTTTGGTCATATGCTAATGGTGATGAAAAAGCTGCACATTCTGAAAACTCAGGTCACGAAGCTCTTGGTATCGTCGAAGAAGTTGGTTCTGCCATTACGACTGTAAAACCTGGTGATTTTGTCATCGTACCATTTACTCACGGTTGTGGGGAATGTGATGCTTGCCGTGCTGGTTTTGACGGAACGTGTGATAACCACCCAGGTTATAGCAACTGGTCTTCTGGTTTCCAAGCAGAATATGTTCGCTTCCACTATGCTAACTGGGCTTTGATTAAAATCCCTGGACAACCATCTGATTATTCAGAAGGTATGATGAAATCACTTCTTGCTTTGGCTGATGTTATGCCAACAGGTTACCATGCTGCGCGTGTTGCTGACGTCAAACGCGGTGACAAAGTCGTTGTTATCGGTGATGGAGCGGTTGGACAATGTGCCGTTATTGCGGCGAAAATGCGCGGAGCTTCTCAGATTGTCTTGATGAGCCGACACGAAGACCGTCAACAAATGGCGCTTGCTTCAGGAGCTACTGCTGTCGTTGCTGAACGCGGTGAAGAAGGCATTGCTAAGGTTCGTCAAATTCTCGGCGGAGGAGCTGACGCTGCTCTTGAGTGTGTCGGTACAGAAGCCGCTATCGAGCAAGCTCTCGGTGTTATTCACAATGGCGGACGTGTTGGTTTTGTCGGTGTGCCACATTACCACAACCGTCCACTTGGTTCAACATTTGCACAAAACATTACTGTTGGAGGCGGTTCAGCTTCTGTCACTACATACGACAAACAACTCCTTCTTAAAGCAGTCCTTGACGGTGACATCAACCCAGGTCGCGTCTTTACAAACACTTATCGCTTGGACGACATCAACCAAGCCTACAAAGACATGCAAGACCGCAAAGCAATCAAATCAATGATTGTCATGGACTAATCTAACCTTTAAGCTGTTAACACAACCTCCCGAAATTTTTCGGGAGGTTTTTGGTGCTGAAAAAACTAAGTATTTGAGCACAATTATTTTGCAAATTTTTTAAGTTTATTGATAATAGGTGGTTATAGTAGGAAAGAGAGCAATCTATTGTTGTAGGAAATTACATTAAAAAATTTAATAATTTGATATATGAAATAAAAATATATTGTATGAAGAATTTGTATTTGATAGAATAGAAGTACTTTAGGGGAGTGGGATTTTTATAGTGTTAAAAATAAATAGAACTCTGCTATATGTATGTACTTTTTTACTAATAGCAGGGTTATTTTTATTTGCTATTTTTGTGAGAGAATTGAAATTAAGAGTAGCCGTTATTGATGGAGCATCATCCAGTCGTTTTTCTTTTAACATTAAGAAAACTATCTATGAAAAGGGAGATATGGAAGGTTTAAAATGGTGAAATAAGATGTTAGAGATACGAGAAGAAATTAGAGCGAGCAAAGGTTATCAAGTCTTAATTGAAATGCTTGATAGCTACTTCGGTCAAGATTATATTATTCGTAAAATCACTTATGATGATTTGGATCCAACAAGTTTCGACTTTCGCTTATCTGTGGACTTTCCTAAACTAAAGGGAGTAGATGTAGGTATTGCTAATAGTGGTCCACGCCAGATGTTTCGTATGGGAGGAGATGGTGATATTAGCATAGGTATTCCTAAAATTGATGGATTGGGGATGCTGACTTCAGGTGAAAGAGGAGATGGTCTATTTTGGATTTTAGGAGATAAAAAATTGGAGTGGGGTGGTCAAGTAAATAAAGCTGAAGAAGTTAAGTATTATTTTGATGCTTTCAAAAAATACTATGATAATCTTTAGTAAAAGAAAATAGATTTTTTCTCCCGAAATTTTTCGGGAGTTTTTTTGTGCTAGAAATAGTATAATAAAAAGAAAACGATGCGACGAAAAAGTGTTTGTAGGAGAGCTTGCTATGGATTTTTACACTTTAGATTACATTATTCAGCACCAGTCTTCTAATCTTGTGATTAGGTCTGTTATTTTGATTATTTTACTTGTTATTGTTATGTTGACGAGTCTTCTTTACATGCATAATCGGCTTAAGACGCGACTTCGTGATATTAGTATTGGTATTGTAGTGTTGATGCTGATTTTACTTGGTGTTCAGGTTGAGGATTATATGCAAAATAACCACGATTTTTCACAATCGCAGGCACTTGTGCAATTTGTAAAAAGTGTGGCTACAGATAATGACTTAAAAACTGACGATGTCTTGGTTAATTCAACGACTTTAAAAGATGGAATTATTGTCCGCTACAATAAGGAAGACTACATGGTACACCTTAACGATGACAATAATTCTTACACACTTGAGCGTACGCACGTGATTGACCACAATGTCTACGTTAATGGAGGAAAATAGCCGATGAATATGTATGTGTTGATAAGCATCAAATTTTTTCTAGGGATTTTAGCGACCATTTTACAGATTAATATTCTCGGAAAATATGAATTTTCAGCTAACACTCCGCTTAACCAAATTCAAAATTTCGTTCTTGGTGGTATTATCGGTGGTGTGATTTATAACAGCTCAATTTCCATTTTGACGTTTATTATTATTTTGCTGATTTGGTCTTTGGTTGTCATCGTCGTCAAGCTTTTGATTAATAATAAATTTGTTAAATCGCTTGTTGTTGGAAATCCAATGATTTTGATAAAAAATGGTAAGGTCAATGTGGAAAATTGTGCCAAACTTGGAATCACGGCAGATCAGCTTATGCTCCATCTTCGTATGGAAGGATTAAACTCAACCAGAGATGTTAAGAGTGCCATCATGGAGCCAAATGGTAAGTTAACGGTCTTGGACAAGAATTCAGAAAATCCAAGATTTCCTCTCATCAGTAATGGCAATATCAATTATGATGTTTTAGAGTTAATCAATCAAGACGAAGATTGGCTGCTAGAAAAACTCAAGGAGCAAAACATCGATAATCCAAGAGACATCTTTTTAGCCGAATACATGAATGGAAAATTGTATCTCGTTCCCTATTCAGAAAAATAGTGATTAAAAAATTTTTTTGAGCTTTTTTTAGTGTTATGATAAAATTAAAACGTCCCTTGAGATTTGCTTAAGGGTAATAAGTAAATAAGTCAAGTGTTTGAAGTATTTCAACACACTTATGACTAGGTTAATCCAACAAATCCATTGATTATAATCACAAAGGATTGCCAATACACTTATCATTAGCAATTGAATGCACCTGCTTTCTATTGTTATTGTTAACGTTAATGTTAATGTTAATACTATTTTATCATTAATAAGTAAATCAGAAATCGATGGAAGAAAGAAAATGTGCAATAAGAATTATTATTTAGGACCATCGACCTAAAATTCTTATTGCTCTTTTATTTACATATGCAAAAAATAGATTTTCCTTATAAAGCTAAAAGATATAAACATATTGATAAACGATTATCATTCAATAAAGTAAAGAAATATGTTATGAATCCTGAAAAAATTGCTAGACATAGTTTTTTACCCTTTCTTCATTACAAATTAATTTTTGAAAAATTTTTAGGATACTCTGATTTTTATAATGGGGAAAATAAAAAAATAAAAGAAAGAGATATTTATTATGCAGCACATATGGATAGTTATATTTATCGATACTATGCTGATAAGTTGAATGATTTATACAATGATTTTACTGCAAAAAATGGAATTGATGAAGTGGCAACTGCTTATCGTAATAATAAGCCAGGAAAAAGTAATATTAACCATGCTGCAGAAGTAATTGCCAAAATTAATTCGTATAAAAGTGCTCTGATTATTGTTGGAGATTTTACATCTTTTTTTGACAAATTAGATCATAACTTATTGAAAGAACGCTTACAAAAAGTGTTAGCAAAATCAGTACTACCTACTGACTGGTATAATATTTTTAGGTCTATAACCAAGTTTGGATATTTGGAGAAAGAGAGCCTAGAAAACTCGCAAAGTGAGCTTGTCAAAAAAGATAAAGGTTCGTTTAGTTATTTTGAAAAAATAAAGGATTTTTGGAAGTATAAAAAGGGTATTAAAGTTAAAAGAAATACTAATAATTATGGTATTCCTCAGGGAAATGCTCTGAGCGGTATTTTAGCAAATATTTATGCTATTGATTTTGATTCTAATTTATTAAAACTTGCTAATGAATATAATGGAATTTATAGACGATATTCAGATGATTTTATTTTAGTTCTAGATACTCCTGATTTAGAAATCGATATTATAACAGATAAAATATTATTATGGGCTAATAATAATAAGATAAAATTGCAACCTGATAAAACAAAAAAATTTAAATTGGTAGAAGGAAAAATTTGTACTCTGGATTTGATACCAGCTAGTATTGACTATTTAGGTTTTAAGTTTGATGGGCATAATGTTAAAATGAGGGAGAAAAGTATTTATAAATTTTATCGAAATGCTAGAAAACTGATTTTTAAGTCAAAAAAGATACAAGAAAAATTAGGATTGAGCAAAATGCCAAATAGACATAAAATTTATGCTTTGTATACAGATTTTGGTTATTCAAATAAATATCCAAGTAATTTTATTTCATATGCAAAGCGCTCACAAAAGATTTTTGATAAAGTATCACCTGAAACAAATAATTTGATGTTGAATCAAATTAAGAACAGAAAGAAAAAAATTGAAAAAGCCTTAGGCTATAAGATTCATTCTAGAGTATAAGTTATTTATCTATAGAATCACCAGATTTTCTGGTGATTTTTCTTTTCCTTTTTTCGAATAGATAGGTAGGAGGAAAAGTAATGCGATATGTAATGATTTTTGGACTGGTGATTCTTGCGTTTTTCTTTCATTGTGGGGACGCTAAGGCTGAAGCGCCAGATAATATTTATTTTGTAACGCTTGATGAGGTTAAAGCCAAAATGGCAGCTAAAGAAGATTTCTATTTATTAACTGGTCGTCTTGATAATGTTGATACTCAAAATGCTTTAGACAGACTCAGTCAAATTGATCAAGTGATTTATTGCCTTGATACCAAAGACATTGATTACGTTGCTTACAAAAAGTTTGCCAAGAAATACAATATCAGAACTATGACACATTTGGCACATTTCCGTGGCAAATACCAATTTGCAGTAGCCAATGTCCTAACAGCTGACCTAGCAGGATTTTTCGCGGTTTAAGTTAAAATCTGTTAACTTCTTTAAAATTTGTTATACTAAAGCTGACATAAAAACACATCGCAGTTGGTAGTCTGTGAGTACAACATGTATCAGTAACCTTCCCCTTCCGAGGTCGTCCATTGTCAATTTTTTTAAGGAGGGGCTGTTATGAAAATGACAGTATATTTTGATGGGGCATTTTGGTCGGCTTTGATTGAATTTACGGATTCGAAGAAACGTTACAAGGCTTTTCGTTACGTGTTTGGTAAAGAACCAAAGGATAATGATATTCTAAACTTTATTGATGTTTCTTTGGGAAAATGGCTGTGCAGGTATGATAAGGTCGAAGTAAGCTCTGAGTTTTCAGCGCCAGCTATTTCACAGAAAAACGAAATCCAAAACGAGTGCAACGTGATATCAATAAGGCAAAGTGTAAGCCTGTGGTGTCAACGAAAGCTCAGCTTGCTATGCAGGAAATGCGTGAGGAAGTCAAGAAAGCTCAAAAGTCTAAGCGAAAGGTGAAGCGTGAGCTAGAAAAGGAACGAAAATACTTGCTTAGGCAAGAAAAGCGTCATCAGAAAAAGCGGGGACATTGAAAAGAAAAAAGTTTAAGTTTTCTGTAAGAAAAAATTTAGATTTAGTTAAGCAAGCAGCTCTATACTATAAACAATCCTAAATAAACTTTCTTTTTCATAGTATGGGTAGTTGAGCTACCTGTAATCTCCTAAAGAATTCCAGCCTAGCAGCTGGAATTTTTTTGTATAAAAAGCATCTGGGTTAGGATATTTTTCCAAGACGTCGCGTGTTGTTGATGACGATAAAATAACACCCTAGCTTTGGCAAGCAGGGTGTTTTTCTTATGTTAGATTTACACAAATCTTACTTGTTGTTGACTATGTTATAGCATGAAGTAACTTTTATTGTCAAAGAAGCATGTTTCAATCTTAATCAAGATATTCTTTGATTGCGGTATCAGTTGCGATACGTCCAAATGTGAAGATATCTGTTAGTGAGTTACCACCGAGTCGGTTACCTGCGTGGAGTCCACCTGCAACTTCACCAGCAGCAAAGAGACCTTTGATAATTTTGCCATCTTCGTTGATGACATGGGCGTGAGTATCGATTTTTAGACCACCCATCGTGTGGTGTGTTGCTGGTTTACGTGGTGTTGCGTAGAATGGTGCTTTTTCGACTTTGAGGTCGAAGGCACCTTTGTCAAATTCAGGGTCATGACCAGCGTCAACGTATGAATTGTAATTGGTAATTGTTTTTACCAAAGTAGCTGGGTCAATGTTGATTTGCTCAGCCAATTCTTCCAAGGTATCAGCCTTAAAGAGGGTACCAGCTTCAACTTGGGCATCGATTTTTTCTTGGCTAGTGTTGTAGGCTGTTTCTTTGATATTTTCATCGGCGATAAGATAGAAGAGACCACCGTTATCAATAGCTGCTTGAGATAATTGGTCACGGCTACCATATTCATCGACGAATCGTTTACCTTTGGTATTGACCATGATGAAGTTTGCTGGCGGAACTTGCAAACCTGTGAAGAGAGCACCAGTAACTGGGTCTGATACGGGCATCATTTGGCTGAATCCCATACCGACAAGGTCTGCACCAACAGATTGACCAAGTAGGATACCGTCACCAGTAGCAGCAGGTGTATTTGATGTCGCAATGTCATCATCGATTTCTGACCAATAAGTGTTGTATTGTTGAAGCATTTTAGTATTGGCAGCAAAACCACCTGTTGTCAAAATGACTGCTTTACCGTTGACTGTAATAGTTTGACCGTTACGTCCGCTACCTTTAACACCTGTAACAACACCGTCTGTAACAATAAGTTCTTTAACTTGGGTATCTGTTAGAATGATTCCTCCGTTTTTCAAAACGAAATCTTTCAAAACAGCGATGTAGGCAACGCCCATTGGAACTTTTGGTTTATGACCACGACGCCAAATAGCACCAACTGGCATAGTTACCTCGTCACGTAGAAATTCGACACCGATATTTTCCAACCAGCGAACAGATTCAAGAGCATGTTCTGTTAGAACACGAATAAGTTCATAATTACCGTGGATTTCATGCCCTTTGAGGTCTTTACGTTTACCGCCAAGATAAGTTTGGATACGGTAGAGAAGTTTTGAGTCAAAAAGATAAGTTGGGTCTTTGAGATACTCTTCGATTTCAGATTTGAGGGCACGGAAATCTGGTAAGAATTCTGGGTCGATAGTTGCTTCATCAATATCATGCAATTCTTGCAGATTGTGGGCTTCACCTGGGTTAGCAGCAAATGTATTTTGCCAAGCAGGGTCAGGTGCATTCATTGGACCACCAGCGCGGACAGTGTTTCCGCCGACTGCTGGGAATTTTTCAACGAGGATGACTTTTTTACCAGCTTGAAGGGCTCGAGCAGCTGCTGTTAAACCAGCACCGCCCCCACCGACAATGACAAGTTCTGTGTCGTAAGTTTTGTCTTCTTTATCAAGAGCTGAAGGAGCTTTTGGACGTGAACGAAGGGCGTCAGGATTAGCACCAGCTTGGCGCACCGCACGCGCGACCCCATTTAGGACACCTTTTGAAGTAACTGAAGCACCAGAAATGGCATCGACATTAAGGGTTTGACCTTCGATGATTTCATTTGGAATGCGGGTGAAGACCACATCAGCAATTCCTCCTGTTTCACCAGATGAATCAATATCGATGGCTTCGATGCGTTCTTCTGAAAGGGTTACTGACATTGGAAGGTCACCGTTGTGTCCGACCGTTGTGACTTGGTAAGTACCAGGTTCAAAGCGTACGTCTTCAGGTTCGTTGAGCTGATTAGCAATCGTTGCAAAGCGAACAAAGCGGAAGAAGCAAGATTCTAAGAAATCAATTGTGCCTTGGTCTTTGAGGTCGCCATTTTCATCAAAAGCTTGATGAGCAAGACCGAGTAAAAATTCACTACCTGGCATGACAACAGCATTAACACCAGGAGCATCTAGAATTTGGCGAAGATGGAGCTGTGCGCGTGAAGACCCTTGGATACCATAAGAAGCTCCAACAATCATGACAGGCTTACCAGTCAATGGATGAATGTTAAATGATAGCCACTCAATCAGACTGTTTAAGCTTGATGGGATAGTGTGATTATGTTCAGGTGTAGCAATAATCACACCGTCAGCTTCAGTGATTTTGGTGTTGAAATTTTGAATAACAGCAGATTCTGTTTGGTCATCTGTTTCGTTAAACATTGGGACATCAGTGATTTCTAAAAGCTCAATATCTGCTTGTTTAGCAAAATGTCTTGCCATATATTGTAGTAAAAGTCGATTATATGATTTTTTAGCATTGGTTCCAACGATAGCAACTAATTTCATAAATGCACCTCCTAGTTGACTTCCCAAGCGAAAGCTTTTTTACGGTCAGTATCATCCTTGCTGACAATTTGATTGGTAATCTCAACGAAAGCTTGGAATTCTTTAAAATTCTCCTCAAGCTCAGCTACCTTTTCAGGATTATTAAGATTATTTTCATCGTCTAAAACTTGTTCGGAGTGACCGAGAAGAAACTCGATTCCAGGCATGATACGTGCTTTCAACTCAGGAGCGTCTAAGATTTGGCGGAGGTGTGCTTGTGCACGTGAAGTTCCAAGAGCACCAAGAGAAGCACCTACAATCATAGTTGGTTTATTGACAAGAGCGCGACTAGTGTAGGCAATCCATTCGAGAGCAGAAGATAAAGGCGATGGGATAGTATGGTCATACTCAGGCGTTGCAATGATAACACCATCTGCGCTAGCAATTTTCTCAGAAAATTCTGCGACACTAGCAGGAGCTAGCTTGTCTTCAGGTTCGTTGAAAGCTGGCAAATCTTTGATTTCAAGAAGTTCAATGTTAGCCTTATCTGAAAAATGCTTTGCCATAAATTTTAACAACTTACGGTTGGTAGAACGCTCAGAATTCGTTCCGACAATAGCAACTAATTTCATATAATCTACTCCTTTTTTACAAATTGTTACTTTCATCATACTCTTTTTTTAGAATAATTGAAAACGTTTTTGCTATAAAGGTAGAAGATTAATTTTCAAATGAACATAAAATAGAAGAAAAAAGCCCGATGAAAATCAGGCTTTTAAACTATTTCCCCTCCAAATAAACCTTAAGCATTTTCTTCTGCGGGGTTGCCATGGGGTATTGTGCAATCACCTTTTGAAATAGAATATCAATAATTGGAAATATATTCATTTGGAGTGCGTTCCTTAGATTCATGTATAATTTTTATAACTTCCTCTCTTTTTGAGGCATCAATAAAATGTACAAGATTATTAGCAGTTAATTCTATTAATTTATCTTTTCCTAGGATAGCGGATAAATTACGAACTTTTGATTTTAAATCTATAGTAGATTGTATTTCTGTGTTGCCATAGTGTAGAATGATTATTTCCATACGTAATGGGAATGGGAGGGAAGTTATGTTATCTAATTCAGCAAATATTTTTTTGAAAATTTCTTGATCTAACACATCTAATGAGTGACCGTATATTATGACACGTATAAGTTTGTTATATTTATTAAAGTCAAAAAATGAACGATATTTTGAACCTGTTTTTTTAACAATTCTTTGAAATGTTTTTTGAAAATCTATTAAATCATCATCAATGATATTGTGGTTAGTGTCTTCAATTCCAAGTACTAAATTTGTTGTTTCAATTGTATCTTTCGCAAAATTTAGTTTTCCATGAATATAATGAACGTTATCATTTGAGACATTACATAATTGTTGAGCAGTATCGGTATAATTAAACGTTAGTATATCATCAATTTGTCCGAATGGAGATAAGATTTCTGGAATTTCAAATTTACTTTTATCCTCAACTCTATTGAGGTAGGTTAAATATAATTCAAGTAGGAATGTAAAAGAGTTTAGCGCTTTAACTAGTATATCATGATATTCTTCAAAAACAGTGGTTAGGTTGCTAGGTTGTGGTGGTTGATAAGCGCGGTTAGGGCTAAAATTAGGGTGGAATGTATACCTAATATCTCTAATTAAGAAATTGATATGAGTACTGTTTGGCAAAAAAGAAAAGTGCTTTTCAATTTTTTTGGTAAATGTTTTGAGTTCGTTATTGGTAAGAAAATTGTCGATAAATAGTTTTGTATACTCTTCTTCTAACTCTTCAGTTTTTCCTTTTAATTCTACAAAGCCGTTGATTAAATGAGAAATATGTTGTTCAAGACTTGACCAGTTATCGAGAGAATCTTTATTAAGAAGTATAAAGTCTAAAATAGGATTTTTAAATTTAGAAAAGAAATCATAGTAGGATAAACTGATTTCATAATTAGATTCTGAGGACATTTTTTTAAATTCACTATTAGTTTCCACTACATTTAAAAGGGAATTAAGGTTAATAGGATTACATTTTTCAATTTCTTCTTGAAGTTTTTCTTCTATAGCTGCTATAAACGTTTCATCTGTAGGATATTGAATACCTCGTCCGTAAAAAGAATCATAAAAGTTGTTAAATGTTGCTTCTTTTCCTCTAAAAGGAACTTCACATTGAAAATATTTGTAATACTTGTCTAAATGCTTTAATTTTTCTTTGGTAAGGTTACGCAAATTAGTCTGCTCACTATCTTTTTTTATTAGGAAATCAATAAATTCTGAAACAATATTCACCTGAAATTCTTTATACTGATTAATAAAAGACTCTTTACCATATAAAGTGTAATTATCACACAAAGAATGTGATATTGATTCGTTGGGAAATCCTGTTATTTGACAAGCAAATTTAATAAAATCTTCATAACTGGTTTTACGCTTGATTGCAAGATCAAAACCATTACCGATTACTAAAATATTTTTTATTTTCAATTCTGTTTAAATCTCCTTTCCTAAATACTCTTTAAGCATTTTCTTCTGCGGGGTTGCCATGGGGTATTGTGAGAGTTGGTCTTGTGGAATCCAGCGGAGTTCTTTGGTGGTCGTGAAGTCAGTTGTTGTTACGCTTCCTTCGATGAGCTCAATGGTCCACTTTTGGTGGCTGAAGGTGTGTTTGACAGCTGGAAATGTCTTACTTGTCCAATTTGGCTTGAGCTGATAATCGTCTTCAAATCTTGATTTTTGTGAAATGGTCTGAAGCGCAGCATTATTTTTTTCAAATAAGTCAAGTTGCTGTCCGATAACATCAGTTTCCATGATTGGAAATGACCAGAATCCTCCCAGTAATCGTCCGTCAAGATTTTTTTCCATTAAGAAATCGCCGTCACTGTTACGAATGACAAAGGCTTGAATTTGGATCGGTTTTGGTTTTTTCTTAGGAAGTTTTATAGGATATTTGTCGTAAGTTCCGTGTAGATAAGCTGCGCTGAAAAATCGAATCGGTGATTCATCTGGACGAGGGTTCTTAGCTGATTCGATATCCGTTCCAAGGTCCATCAGTGCTTGGTTAAAATCACCAGGACGCTCTGGGTCGATGAGTACTTTCATAATAGCTTGGAAAATTTTTCGATTTTTAGGGTCACCAATATCGTAATTGACCTCGAAAAGCCTAGCCATCACGCGCATGACATTGCCATCAACAGCAGGTTCAGGAAGCCCAAAAGCGATACTAGCAATCGCGCCAGCCGTATAAGGGCCGATACCTTTCAGCGAAAGAATGTCCTTGTGATTGTCAGGAAATACCCCGCCAAAATTTTCCATGATTTCTTGCGCAGCTTTTTGCATGTTGCGCACGCGAGAGTAGTAGCCAAGCCCTTCCCAAGCTTTGAGTAATTTTTCTTCAGGAGCATTAGCCAGTGACTCGATGGTTGGAAACCAGTCTAAAAAGCGCTCATAGTAAGGAATAACAGTAACTACTTGAGTTTGCTGCAGCATAATTTCAGATATCCAAATGTGGTAAGGATTTTTTGTCCTGCGCCAAGGCAAATCACGTTTTTCATTATCGTACCAATTAAGCAGGGTGCGTCGAAAAGAAGCAATCTTTTCAGCATCCCACATGTCGATACCGTAGTCTTTCAAATTAGTCATGTTTCCATTGTAGCAAAGATTGATTTTTAAAGGTAATAAAAGTTCTTAGAAAAAATTTGATAAAAAAGCTCATATCTCTTGACAAAAGGTAAGCGGTTACATTATAATAAAAGTGTAAAGAAGGATGACAAAAGAAACGAAGTAAGGAGGTAACAGTTCTTATGATGAAACCACATGTCGCCCGGTATAAAAATGGTGATAAAGTCTCTAGTCGGAGTTAAGTAGGCACAGTTAACTTTACGTAATGGAGGTGGCGCTTATGTTGACATTAAACTTAGGTCGCTATAAAAATGGTGATTAGGTGCTTTGTTTAGCCATAAAGATTTATACCTCAAAAAATCTCATAACATTGTAACATTGAAAATTTAACACATCGGAGGAACGTCTTATGTTGATGATAAATGTAGGTCGTTACAAAAATGGAGACTAACAACTAGTTGGATTTAAGTCAATAAAGGAGTGATGTCACATTTTAGATGAAAATTATAATTGGAAGTGAACGATTAGAAATAGCTAGCGCAAAAAATATTACCGGTTGATTTTGTTGCTAGTAACAGTAGTAATCGAATGGGCTTCTAATCATATTGCTTCCATGTTCAAAAGCTTTTAATGAAAGTTGTAATAGATATGAAAGCAATCAATGTAAGTCGTTACAAAAATGGAGACTCAAAACACATGTGGCGACGAGTAAATCGCTACATGAGAAAAAAACAAACAATCGGATGATTATTATCATTGCTCAGTGAGTATTTTCAGTTAAATGGAGGTATCTTATGAATGTAGCAAGATATAAAAATGGTGATACTTTAGCTAGTCGCATAAAATAGCTAAAGGAGTGATACCAATGTAAATTGTAGTAGATAAAATATCATGGAGGTATATGTACAATGCTGAAAATGAATTTAAATCGCTATAAAAACGGAGATAATGATCTAACAGCCTAACTCCTTATGAGAATGGTATGTTGGATAACATACGAAAAAAATATTTTTTAGAGAGGCTGGGCAAGAGTACCCAGCTTCTTTTTTATGGCTTTAAAATGATAGAATTGCCATCATCGCAAAATTAACGAAAAAAATTCGAAAATTAAAACGCATCGAATTATATGAAATTATGTTAGCCCAGAGTAAGGAGATTGATCGGCTAAGAGATGAACTATCTAAAGCTAATGAAAAGCTAACAGATCAAGAAATAAAACTAACCCAAGCCGGTTCCATTGCAGAAGCTTCTCTTAGCTTGACGAAGGTCTTTGAAGAAAGTCAAAAAGCAGCAGACTTATACCTTAAAAATGTCAAGAAAATGAATGGAGAAGTAATCAATGAAAATGGATAAATAAAGTTGAACTTCCAACTACTAGCGAAATGAACTGCACCCCATTCGTTAGATTTTTTGTCTAACTTTTGGGGTGCAGTTCAGTTTCTCGCCTTTTTATTGTTGTTTCTGTTTCGCTTTCACAAAAAATCTGTTAAGTAAATTTGAATATTATATTAAAACTTAAAGACAAAACTTAATTTTATGAATTGTTCAACAATTTGTGCTATAATTAATCTTATACTAGCTAAAAAAGCGAGGTAAAGGATATGTGGGTTGTTAGAAAGATGTATTGGCGCAGTGGACAACAATATGTTCAAGCACAAAAGATTTTTGAAAGTCGTGAAGAAGCTAATGCCTTTAGAAAAGGATTAGATTTTGCGACAGAACTTTATGAAACGAATCTAGTGGTTTCTAATAAAGGTGATTTCTAAACAAAGGAGCAGATACGAACTGCTTTTTTGTTTTTGAACAATAAAATAACATCATTTTGTAACACACAAATCTCTTGCACATTAAAACAAGGTATAGTATAATAGTTTATTGTGAGTACGCCTCACTTACTCGTGATAATGTTCACGGGTCATTAGACCAAAAGGAGGAAAAATATCAATGGCTAAATACGAAATTCTTTACATTATTCGTCCAAACATTGAAGAAGAAGCTAAAAACGCTTTGGTAGCACGCTTTGACTCTATCTTGACTGACAACGGTGCAACTGTTGTTGAATCAAAAGACTGGGAAAAACGTCGTCTTGCATACGAAATCAAAGATTTCCGCGAAGGACTTTACCACGTTGTTAACGTTGAAGCAGAAGATGCTGTGGCTCTTAACGAGTTCGACCGTCTTTCAAAAATCAACGGTGACATTCTTCGTCACATGATCGTTAAACTTGACGCGTAAGAAGGTATTTTATGATTAATAATGTAGTACTTGTCGGTCGCATGACCCGCGATGCAGAACTCCGTTACACACCATCTAATCAAGCAGTTGCGACATTTACACTTGCTGTAAACCGTAACTTCAAGAATCAAAATGGTGAACGCGAAGCAGATTTTATTAACTGTGTGATTTGGCGTCAGCAAGCTGAAAACTTGGCTAACTGGGCTAAAAAAGGCACATTGGTTGGTGTTACTGGTCGTATCCAGACTCGTAACTATGAAAACCAACAAGGCCAACGTGTTTACGTAACTGAGGTCGTTGCAGATAATTTCCAAATCTTGGAAAGTCGTGCTACACGTGAAGGCCAATCAGGTGGTTCTTACAACGGTGGATTTAATAATAATTCATCATTTGGTGGAGCTTCTAATGGTGGTTTCTCATCACAACCTTCACAACAAACACCTAACTTCGGTCGTGACGAAAGCCCATTTGGTAATTCAAACCCAATGGACATTTCAGATGACGATCTTCCATTCTAATGGATATGGACACCTCAAGTGTTAAACTTGAAACAACAATAATATAAAGGAGAATAAAACATGGCTCAACAACGTCGTGGCGGATTCAAACGCCGTAAAAAAGTTGATTACATCGCAGCTAACAAAATTGAATATGTTGATTACAAAGATACTGAGCTTCTTAGCCGTTTCGTTTCAGAACGTGGTAAAATTCTTCCACGTCGCGTAACTGGAACTTCAGCTAAAAACCAACGTAAAGTAACAACAGCTATCAAACGCGCTCGCGTTATGGCTCTTATGCCATTCGTAAACGAAGACTAATTCGTTGCGGTGATCAGAAAAAAACGACTTCGAAAGAGGTCGTTTTTTTGTGTGGAAAAATCTTTTTTGAGTTTACAAGTTGAAATTATTGTTTTATAATAATTTCAAGAATGCGATTATTGTAAAACAATAATTTAGAGGGAGACTTATGAAAAAGATTGTTTTAAAAGTTGGAAGAGAAGTTGTTAAAATAATACGCTATCTATCGGTTGTAGGTATGATTTTGATGGGATTTGGTATCTTTGCAGTATTTTTTGCTGGGCAAAATCACGGTGGCTTATTTACTTTGGATTATGGGTATCAAAGTATTCAAGTCTCTGTTTGGATTCCGATTGTTATCTTAATAATGGCTATGATTATTTTTTACCTTCTGTTTAGGATAATGCGAGCTTTGGATAAGTTGTTGATAAATTTTCAAGATGAAGAGTATTTTTGCTCCGAAAACATCAATTTGCTTTCTAAAGTTCTTCTTTACCAGATTTTATTCACAGGTATTCAATTACTTGTTAACATCTCATTTAATTTTTCTAAAATAGCCGATGCAAGTAGCTTATTTGATTTATCTTTAAAAGATTATCTTGTGAATATTGTCTTTATTATTATCAATGATATTGCTATTATTGTGCTAAAACGTGGTTATGAATTGCAAAAAGACCACGACGAGATTATTTGATATGGAAGAAATAAAAGTACATTTAGATAAGGTGTTAAAATCAAGAAATATTACCTCTAAGGAGCTGGCTGAGAAAATAGGAATCACTGAGGCAAATTTGTCTATTTTGAAGACTGGAAAGGCAAAAGGGGTCAGGTTTAATACCTTGATGAGTATTTGTAGAGAGTTGGATTGTCAGCCGGGAGATATTTTAGAATATAGGAGAGATTATGATGAAAATAATTAAGGTTTTGGGAGTGGCTTTATTATTTGGACTATTATCGGGTTGTGGCATTATCTCAGAAGCTACTTATGATACCGCTGGTGCCATTAAAACTGAAAGTAGTAAAACTTATCAAAGTGAAGAAGAACAACTAAATGTTAAAGACATTTTGGTGGTAAATAAAGACGAGGTTTTACCTTTAGAGAATCACTTTTCTGGAACAGTGTATATCATGTTTACAAAAGAAGATTTGAAAAAAGGTCTGAAGACTGATTTTTTACTGAATGACAAATCATTAACAGATGTTAAAGAAGGCAGTCAGGATGATTTCAATATTCGTTACCACAAGAAAACATATTTCTCAGCTAAAAAAATTACGGTTGAAAATCTTGATCAGATTAAAATGACCTCAACTTGGTCAGATGACATTGTTTTAAGTTTGCGTTCTAAATAAAAATAACCTCACTAAACATTATGCTTAGTGAGGTTTTCTTTTTATCGTTGTGGTGTCATTGCATTAAGGATGTTAAATTTCTTTTGAAGGAAGTAACGTCCGACAAGTGATGCAAGACCGATGATAAGCATTACGATAGGTGGCAATTGTGGGTTAAGAACTGCTGGTAGGAAGGCGGTAGCTGTGTATAGGAGAATCCATCCTAGCATAGCCAAACCAAGTACCAAGATAGTTTTACCAAGTCCTGGACGTTCGCTCTTAGGTTTACCAGCGTGGCGGTAGATGAAGTGGTAAGTTGCGTACATAGCAGCACCACCGCCAAAACCAAGGGCAAGCAATGAGAAGAGTCCAGAGCTTGTTGTTGCTGAATTGAAGAATCCCATAAGAGCGTTAAGAAGGGCAACAACACCGACGAAAAGAAGTGAAGTGTCTAACCACATCAACCATGGGTTATCATTTTTCTTTTCTTGTTTTGCTTTGGTATCAGAAGCTTTTTCAGTGAAAGAAGCAGCCCAAACTGTTGGTGCACCAAGAAGGGCGCGAGCAGTCAATCCTTTTTTCTGGTTTTCGATAATTGTAGGTAAAACTTCTTCCAAAATTGCTTTGATTTCTTCGTCAGATTTGCCATCTTCAATCAATTGATTAGTAGCAATATGAACGAATTCCTGATTTTTTTTAGTAAGATTAGATAAATTCATAATATATTCTCCTGTATGTAAGGTCTTATAAGATAAAGCCAGTTATTAGTTAGAGAAAACAAAATCGCTTGCTTTTTCTAACTAGTAAGTGCCTTTAGAAAGTAAATACCATGCAAATTAATAAGTTTAGCCGCAACAATGATTGAAAAGTTATGACGAGAGAAAAGTGATTCGATATTAATCACTTTTCGAGCTAGTAAGTGGTTTAGGTTGTCTCAAAATAGAGACAACCGTATTTTTACTAGTAACCTATGGTTACAGTAAAAATTAACCAATTAAAACCATTTCTTTCTGAAGAAGTAGAATACTACTGATAAGCTCATGGCGGCTGCGATAAAGACAATGTACCAAAAGGCATGTGGTAGACCGTTTAGTGGCAACCAGTTGTTTTGGAAGTTCATCCCATAGGCTGAAAAGATAACTGTTGGGATATCAAGTGCCATTGTCATTAAAGCTAGTGTTTTCATGATGGTATTCTGGTTGTTGTTGATGATTGAAGCAGTTGTTTCAGTCATGGCATTCAAGACATTTTCATAAATGCCAGCCATTTCGATGGCCTGTTGCGTTTCAATCAGTGTATCTTCAAGCAAATCTTCATCTTCGATATATTTTTTCAAAGAGCTGGTACTACTCGAAAGTTTTTTAACGATACGCTCGTTGAATTTCAATGAGGCTTTCAAGTAGACGATAGATTTTTCCAACTCCATCATGTCGATTAATTGCTCATTACGTGTAGCATTTTCCAATTCAGCTTCGATTCGGTCGCTTTGACGGTCGATAGAACGAAGGGCTGTTAGGAATAGCTCAGCATTGCGATAAAGCAATTGGAAAACAAAGCGTGTCTTCATAAATGTGTAGAAGTTTTTGACGCGATGATTGAAAAAGTTATCAAATAATGTTAGTTCTTGTAAACACGTTGTGATAACAGCATTGTCAGTGACAATGATACCGAGCGGAATGGTCACATAATAGCTTTTATTATTACGTTCTTCGTAGGTTGGAACGTCCACGATAATCAATGTATAATCATCTTCAACAGAGATACGTGATGTTTCTTCAAGGTCGAGTGGCGCACGAAGGTCTGTAATATCAATATTAAATTGTTCGGATAGTTGAACAGATTCTTCCTGGGAGGGGTTGACCAAATTAATCCAAGCTCCTGGCTCGAATGTATTGATTTCTTTAAACTCTAACGCTGTTGATAGAAACATTTGTTCCATAAAAACAACCCCTCCTTTTACGATGAGATACAAGAACTTTTAAACTGTAGTAAGTTAGGCCCACCAGCGATAGTGCCATGTCAAGCTCTTGTTCATTTTTTATTTGTAAAATTGAAGCCACCAATGGTTCGGTGAATAAAATTCTACATACTAGTCTATTATACTACAATTAGCAGTTTTTGGGGACAGAGAAAAGTAGAAAATTTGTTATAATGAAATAAGAAGAAAATGTACTCGCAAAGAAAGGATGGAAAGCTAAGCGTGGTCTAGTGTCAAGCTTAGCTTATCTCATAGATTATGCAAGATAAATTAATTATTCGAGGGGCTAGGGCCCATAATTTAAAGAATGTCAATGTTGAAATTCCGCGTGACAAATTGGTGGTTGTAACAGGTTTGTCAGGATCAGGAAAATCTAGTTTGGCATTTGATACGATTTATGCTGAAGGGCAACGTCGCTATGTGGAAAGTCTTTCAGCTTACGCACGTATGTTTCTTGGTAATATGGAAAAACCAGATGTTGATTCGATTGAAGGTCTCAGCCCTGCCATTTCCATTGACCAAAAAACGACGAGTAAAAACCCTCGTTCAACAGTAGGGACAACGACAGAAATCAATGATTATCTGCGTCTTTTGTATGCACGTGTGGGGACACCATACTGTATCAACGGGCATGGTCCAATCACGGCATCATCTGTTGAACAGATTGTTGATAAGGTATTGGAATTGCCTGAGCGCACAAGAATGCAAATTTTAGCGCCTGTTGTGCGTCGCAAAAAAGGTCAACACAAGACGATTTTTGATCGCATTCAAAAAGATGGTTATGTACGTGTACGCGTGGATGGTGACATTTTTGATATTTCAGAAGTTCCTGAGTTGTCTAAGAGTAAAATGCACAACATCGAGATTGTTGTGGACCGTTTGATTAATAAAGAGGGCATTCGTTCACGTCTTTTTGATTCTGTAGAAGCTGCGCTTCGTTTGGCTGATGGTTATGTCATCATCGATACCATGGACGGCAATGAATTGCTTTTTTCTGAACATTATTCATGTCCAGTATGTGGCTTTACTGTTCCCGAATTAGAACCACGTTTATTTTCATTTAATGCGCCATTTGGCTCATGCCCAACTTGTGATGGCTTGGGAAATAAATTGGAAGTTGACTTGGATTTGGTGATTCCTGACCGCAGTAAAACGCTTCGTGAGGGGGCTTTAGCACCATGGAATCCTATTTCATCAAATTATTATCCTGCTATGCTTGAACAGGCCATGGAAGCTTTTGGAGTTGATATGGATACGCCTTTTGAGGATTTGAGTGAAGACGAGCAAAATCTTGTGCTTTACGGTTCAGGTGAGCGTGAATTCCATTTCCACTATGTCAATGATTTCGGTGGTGAACGTAATATTGATCTTCCTTTTGAGGGTGTTGTTAACAATATCAATCGTCGTTACCATGAGACAAATAGTGATTTTACCCGCAATGTTATGCGTGGTTACATGAACGAATTGCCATGTCCAACATGTCACGGCTATCGTTTGAATAATCAAGCACTCTGCGTTCGTGTTGGTGGTGAAAATGGTTTGAATATTGGTCAGGTGTCTGATTTGTCAGTTGCTGACCACTTGGAACTCTTGAATCATCTAGAACTCTCTGAAAATGAAAAAACGATTGCCACACCAATCGTTAAGGAAATCAAAGACCGTTTGACTTTCTTAAATAACGTGGGATTGAATTACTTGACCTTATCACGTTCTGCGGGGACTTTGTCAGGTGGTGAAAGTCAACGTATTCGTTTGGCAACGCAAATTGGTTCAAACTTGTCGGGCGTGCTTTATATCCTTGATGAACCGTCAATTGGGCTTCATCAACGCGACAATGACCGTTTGATTGATAGTTTGAAGAAAATGCGTGATCTCGGAAATACCTTAATTGTCGTTGAACACGACGAAGATACTATGCGTCAAGCTGATTGGTTGATTGATGTCGGACCAGGAGCTGGTGAATTTGGTGGGCAAATCGTCGCTTCAGGAACACCAGAAGAAGTTGCTAAGAACAAGAAATCAATCACAGGGCAATATTTGTCAGGTGCAAAAGAAATTCCTGTGCCACTAGAACGTCGTAAAGGTAATGGACGTTTTCTTCGCGTACTAGGAGCTTCAGAAAATAACCTGCAAAATATCGACGTGACTTTCCCGCTTGGTAAATTCATTGCAGTCACAGGTGTTTCTGGTTCTGGTAAATCAACTTTGGTTAACAGTATTTTGAAAAAAGCTGTTGCTCAAAAATTAAATCGTAATTCTGCTAAACCTGGTAAGCACAAAGCACTTGAAGGCATTGAAAACATTGAACGCTTGATTGATATTGACCAAAGTCCAATCGGTCGTACTCCACGTTCAAATCCTGCAACTTATACAGGTGTCTTTGATGACATTCGTGACCTGTTTGCTAAGACCAATGAAGCTAAGATTCGTGGTTACAAAAAAGGACGTTTCTCATTTAACGTCAAAGGCGGACGTTGTGAGGCTTGTTCTGGTGATGGTATTATCAAGATTGAAATGCACTTCTTGCCAGATGTGTATGTGCCTTGTGAAGTTTGTCATGGCACACGCTATAACAGTGAAACGCTTGAGGTTCATTATAAAGATAAAAATATCGCTGAAATTCTCGATATGACAGTTAATGATGCGGTTGAATTCTTTGCACCAATCCCTAAAATCGCACGCAAATTGCAAACAATTAAAGACGTTGGACTTGGTTATGTTACTCTTGGACAACCAGCCACAACACTGTCTGGTGGTGAAGCACAGCGTATGAAATTGGCAAGTGAACTTCACAAACGCTCAACTGGTAAGAGTCTCTATATCCTTGATGAACCAACGACAGGTCTTCACACAGATGACATTGCTCGTCTGCTTAAAGTTCTTCAACGTTTTGTAGATGACGGAAATACTGTGCTTGTCATTGAACACAATCTTGATGTGATTAAAACAGCTGACCACATTATTGACCTTGGACCAGAAGGCGGTGTCGGTGGCGGACAAATCATTGCCACAGGCACACCAGAAGAAGTCGCTAAAGTCAAAGAGTCTTACACAGGACAGTATTTGAAGGATAAATTGAAATAAAATATTCCCAGGTGAGTTATCTTACCTGGGATTTGTGTTATAATGAAGCCGATTTATGGGAAATAGTACTTTGTTGCTATCGAGATTTATTGGAGGATTTATGTCTTATTCAAAAGAAGTTAATCGGTATGTTTTTCCATTGATTGCAACCAATATTGCACAGCTTTTGATTAATCAATTGTCACTGCATTTTGCGGTTAATGACTCAAGTGTGGCACTTTCTGGTATATCGGTGATTCAAAATTTCTTGTTTGCCTTTGGTGGGATTTTAGGCGCTTTTAGTTTATCGTTTAATATTAAAGGGGCGCGTGCTTTTGCAGAAAGTAACAAGAGCCGATTTAAAGATTTGTTGAAATCATCATTGCTTTTGGATATGCTAATTGGTCTTTTATTTATGGTCTTGTGTCTAGTTTTTGGAAAGCTTTTTCTCCAATTATTCTATGGCTTCACAGGTGATTTACTCGACTTATCAACAGCTTATCTGACTATCATGTCGCCTTATATTCTTTTGACCTTGTTGACGTTTTTATTGACAAATGTTTTAAAAGTTGAAAAGAAGACTAAACCGATTTTTGGGATTGGGCTTGCTAGCTCGCTTCTTGATGTGGTAATGAATTATTATCTAGTTCCGATTTTAGGGGTGAAGGGTGCAGCGATTTCTGCTATAACGTCATTGCTTTTAGTGGTTTTAGCTTATTTTAGCTTGGTTTCTGGTGTGATTTTTGAGGCATTGGAATCTCAGTCAACTTGTAAAAAAGAGTTAATTCTTTTTGGGGTTCCTTTGACTATTCAAGAAATTTTAGAAAGTGTCCTTTTTATCATGGTATTTGATGCTTTGATGGGACGACAAGGCTTGAAAATCCTCTCTATCTATGCGGTGATTAGTCAGTTGTTTTCAATAGTTCGTTTGCCAGCTTTTATGTATGCAGGAGCAGTTTCTATCTTCTTGCCACAGGCTAATCAAAAGCACGAAAGCAAGCGATTCATATGGGTAATTTATCGTAATAGTTATTTGGTAAGTATAATTTTTGCTGTGCTTGTGACACTTTGTGCCAATATCTTTGCTGGTTTCTTATCAAGTCAAATCAATACTAATATCATCCCGATGACTGCCTTCACTATGCTTGTCATGATTGCAACGCCACTTTATGAAAGTTCAAAAATGCTTTTACAAAGCAGTCATGCTGAAAAATGGGTTGTTAGTCTGACCAGCTTGGTTAATATAGTTTGTATTGCCATTTTGCTTGTGCTTCAAGTTCTGGGAGTTCAAACCTATCAATCACTTTACTTTGTTTATGGATTAAGCCTTGTTATTCTAAGTGTTTTATTTATCAAGAAAGCAAGAGTAATAAATTGAAAGGACCTTGTGTCTTTTCAGAATGTAGACAAACCTGTTTTTAACCTAAAATGAATTCTAACTTATCATTGCAATACTTCAATTTTAGGATTCATTTGCGAGCAAGAAAGCGACATTTTTTGTCGTGGTGAAAGTGGCTGAAGACTAATTACATCAGCCACCCGGGAGTTTTGAGGGAGTGGTACAGAACTCCAAAATTTGTAGTTCGTTGTACCACCCCCGCACAGTTGACTAGGTTGGTCGCAATTTTTGCGAAGCAAAATGAGAACTGCCAGTCAACCACTGCGACCTTTAGGAATTCCTTGGATTCCTTCAACAGTCCACTGGATTGTCGAACCTGCCGACGGCAGCACCTAAGAAAAGTATCAAAAAAAGACACAAAATCCTTTTTAGTTATGAAATTAATTTACCAGCTAAGTATTTTGCTGAAAAGGCTATGGTTTCGGGAATTTTTTGGTATAATAGCTGTAAAATACTGTCAAAGGAGAGAGACATGCTAGC